>NZ_QAJB01000133.1:0-4447 GCF_003061325.1 Microbacterium sp. HMWF026 | reverse complement strand
CGCCTCGCGCCTCGCGCCTCGAGAACAGGGGACTGCGACGAGGACAGGCTGTTTCCACGCGGATCGGCCTGTTCCCGTGACATGTCCTGTTCCCATGACGCCGGGGTGACGCGGCGACCGCACGACGAGGGCGTCGCGGCACCCGGTGGCGCCGTCGTGCCGGGTGCACGCGGCCGCGGCATCGGGGCATGGCATCCGCGCAGGTCCCCGTCACCGTGTCGCACCGTTCCCGCCCGCGGCGATAGGGTCGAAGACGGCAACGGCGCCGCCCCTCCACCCGACACACAGCACACGAGGACTCTGCCCATGAAGATCGGCATCCTGACCAGCGGCGGCGACTGCCCCGGACTGAACGCTGTCATCCGTGGCGTCGTGCTGAAGGGCACGACCAACTACGACATCGAGTTCGTCGGCATCCGCGACGGTTGGCGCGGGGTCGTCGACGGCGACTTCTTCCCGCTCACGCGACACGAGGTGAAGGGGCTGTCCAAGGTCGGCGGCACCATCCTCGGCACCAGCCGCACCAACCCCTACGAGGGCGTGCGCGGCGGCGCCGAGAACATCTCGAAGACCCTCTACGGGCACCGCATCGACGGCATCCTGGCCATCGGCGGCGAGGGGACGCTCGCGGCGGCCGACCGCCTCTCCAACGACGGCATCAACGTGATCGGCGTGCCCAAGACGATCGACAACGACCTGCGCGCGACGGATTACTCGTTCGGTTTCGACACCGCCGTCAACATCGCGACGGATGCCATGGACCGCCTGCGCACCACGGGTGACTCGCACCAGCGCTGCATGGTGGCCGAGGTCATGGGGCGGCACGTCGGATGGATCGCCCTGCACGCGGGAATCGCCGCGGGTGCCCACGTCATCTGCATCCCCGAAGTGCCGATGTCGATCGACGAGATAGTCGAGCAGGTCACGCGCGCCCACGACCGCGGCCGTGCGCCGCTCGTCGTGGTGTCCGAGGGCTTCAAGCTGAAGGGCATGGACGAGGCGTTCAGCGACAAGGGCCTCGACGCCTTCAACCGTCCGCGCCTGGGCGGGATCGGCGAGCAGCTCGCGCCCGAGATCGAGCGCCTGACCGGGATCGAGACGCGCGCCACGGTGCTCGGTCACATCCAGCGCGGCGGTTCGCCGTCGGGCTTCGACCGCGTGCTCGCGACGCGCCTGGGCCTGCACGCCGCCGACGCACTGCACGAGGGCTCGTGGGGCCAGATGGTCGCGATGCGCGGCACCGACATCGTGCGCGTCCCCTTCGCGGACGCCCTCGGCGAGCTGAACAGCGTGCCCCTCTACCGCTACGAAGAGGCCGCGGCGCTGTTCGGCTGACCCTCTCGCCGCTGACGCCCCGTCCCGCCGCCGCGCGGGGCGGGGCGTCGTGCGTTGCTTCTCTCTGGCATGTTGTCCCACTTATGGCGGTGCATGTCCCGCTTTTGGTCGTTTAAGGCGCTCCTAGCCGGCCAAAAGTGGGACATACTCGCGCGGGGCGCAGGAATCGGGGCGTCTTCTTCACAGGCGGGGGAGTACGCGACGGGGCTGTGGACGACAGCTGACGCCGACGGTGGGAGGAGACCGTTGAGCATGACGCGACCACACCCTCTGCCGGCCGACCTCCCCGAGCTGTTCCACGTCTCCGATGCTCTGCAGAGAGGCGCGACCCGCGGCCGGCTGCGGGCGTCCGATCTCGCCGCTCCGTTCAACGGTGTGCGATCACGATCGTTGGGCGAGGGCACGGACATCCTCGATCGCTGTCGCGCGTACGCGCCGCGACTCGCGCCCGGCCAGTTCTTCAGTCATGAGACCGTCTTCGCGCTGCGCAACCTCAGCACGCCCGAGTGGCCTTACGTGCCGCGCCTCCACGTGTCGACCCATCGACCCGCGCGCGAGCCTCGAACGCGCGGTATCGTCGGACACCGGCTGCAAGCGCGGGAAACCGCGGTGGAGATCGGCCCGGGAGGGTTGCCGATCGAGAACGCTGTGCGCGCCTGGCGACAGTGCGGCCGACTGTGGCGTCTCGATGATCTCGTCGCGGGGGCCGATGCGCTGCTGGGCGGCCCGCGGCCGATGGCTTCGGTCGCCGACCTCGAAGCGGAGGTCGCCGTCATGGGCGATGTCCGCGACGGCATCCTGAGACGATCCCTCGCCCTTGCTCGTCCCGGCGTGAGATCGCCGCGCGAGACCCACCTGCGTCTGCTCCTGGTGCGACACGGGTTCCCCGAGCCCGAGGTGAATGTCGACATCTTTTCGACCCGCGGGGATTTTGTCGCCGAGATCGACCTGGCTTTCGAGATGTGGCGGGTGGCGGTCGAATACGACGGCCGGGTTCATGCAACGGATCCGCGACAATTCGAGCGAGATGCCGACCGCTGGGCCGCAATCCGGGACGCGGGCTGGAATCACATCCGCATCCTGAGCCACCACCTCCGGGACGGCGGCGAGCCGGCGGTCGCGATGGTACGCGCCGCACTGATGCGGGCGGGTTGGCGGCCCGGCCAGTGAGGGGCTCGTCCCACTTTTTGCCGTCTCAGTCGCCGCCAATCGACCATTTTTGGGACATACAGTGCGAAAAGTCGGACGAGGTGGGCGGATTCCGCGGAACGCCCCGCCGCGCGCCCCGCCCCGTCACGCGGAACGCCCCGCCGCGCGAGGCGACGGGGCGTTCGGGCGAGGCGGCCGGGGGCCTACTCCGCCAGGCCGAGCACGTCCAGCAGCCACGCGAGCTCGAACGCGCGCTCGCGCCAGGCGTTGTAGCGGCCGCTGACGCCGCCGTGGCCGGCGACCATCTCGCACTTCAGCATCGCGTCGGCGCCGACCTCGCGCAGGCGTGCCACCCACTTGGCGGGCTCCACGTACATCACGCGGGTGTCGTTGAGCGAGGTGACGGCGAGGATGCGGGGGTACTTCACGCCCTCGCGGACGTTCTCGTACGGCGTGTACGACTTCATGTAGGCGTAGACGTCGGCGTCGTGCAGGGGGTCGCCCCACTCGTCCCACTCGATGACCGTGAGCGGGAGCGAGGGGTCGAGGATCGTGGTCAGGGCGTCGACGAAGGGCACGTCGGCGACGATCCCGGCGAACAGCTCGGGCGCGAGGTTGGCCACGGCGCCCATCAGCAGGCCGCCCGCGCTGCCGCCCTCGGCGACGAGCCGGTCGGGGGTGGTGTAGCCGGCATCCACGAGGTGACGGGCGGCGGCCACGAAATCGGTGAACGTGTTGCGCTTGGCCAGCAGCTTGCCGTCCTCGTACCACTGGCGTCCCATCTCGCCACCGCCGCGGACGTGCGCGACGGCGAACACCACGCCGCGGTCCAGCAGCGACAGCCGCGGCACCGAGAAACCGGGCTCGATGGAGTGCTCGTACGAGCCGTAGCCGTACAGGTGCACCGGCCGCGGCGCGGATCCGGGCTCGCCGAACGAACACTTCCACACGAGCGACACCGGGACGCGCGTGCCGTCGTCGGCGGTCGCCCAGACGCGCTCCTGGCCGTAGTCGGCCGGGTCGAAGCCGCCCAGCACGGGCTGGCGCTTGCGCAGCAGCAGTTCGCCGGTGTCGACGACGTAGTCGTAGACGGTCCCGGGGGTCACGAACGAGCCGTAACCCAGGCGCAGCACGGGCGGGGCCCATTCGGGATTGCCGCCGGTGCCGACGCTGTAGAGCGGTTCGTCGAAGGCGATCTCGTCGACGGCGCCGTCGGTGTACGACAGCATGCCCAGTCGCGCGAGTCCCTCGCGGCGGTAGCCGACGACGCCCCAGTCGCGGAAGGTGTCGACGCCGAGCAGGCGCTGACCGGTGCGATGGGCGATCACCGTCTCGCGGGCACCCAGGGGGTCGGATGCCGACACCCGCACGAGCTCGAAATCGAGGGCGCCGTCGTTGTGAAGGATGTACAGCACGTCCTCGCCGTCGACGACGGCGTGCGACGACGAGTACTCCACGCCCTCGCGGCGCGGCCAGACGACGCGTGCGTCGCCGTGCAGGTCGTCGGCGTCGAGCAGCCACTCCTCGCTGGTGATGGAGGAGCCCATCTCGATCACGAGGTAACGGTCGCTGCGGGTGAAGTCGGCGCCGACCCAGAACCGGTCGTCGGGCTCGTGGAACAGCTTCACGTCGGCATCCGTGGGGGTGCCGATCTCGTGCAGCCACACGGTGTCGGGACGCCAGGCGTCGTCGACCGTCGTGTAGACGATCGCGCGTCCGTCGGGCGAGAACGTCGCGCCCGAGAAGGTGCCCTCGATCACGTCGGGGAGCGTCTCGCCGGTGGTCAGGTCGCGCACCCGCACGGTGTACCGCTCGTCGCCGGAGGTGTCGATGCCGTAGAGCATGCGCGTGCCGTCGTTCGAGATCTCGAAGCTGCCGAGCGAGAAGAACTCGGTGCCCTCGGCCTCGACGTTGCCGTCGAACAGCACCTGCTCGCCCGAGACGGGACGGTCCGGGGAGAGGG
>NZ_QAJB01000132.1:0-5594 GCF_003061325.1 Microbacterium sp. HMWF026 | reverse complement strand
GCCTCGCTCGACGCGCCCTTCTCTCTCCCTCCCCCCGCGCTTCATCAGCGCCAAATGGCACCGCCCAACGCGTCTCACGACACTTTGACGCCATCGAAGATCGCGCGGGGGCGACGGTCGACGGGCGACGAGTGACCGGCGGAAGCATCGTCGGGAAGCACGAGAAAGCCCCCGCCCGCGGTGACGCGGCCGGGGGCTTTCTCGGGTGGGATTACGCCGTGACGTTCGAGAGCTGTCGACCCGACAGCTCCTCGAGGACGTCGTCGCCCAGCTGGGTCTCTTCGAACGGCGCCTCGATCTCGGCGCGATCGAGCAGCTCGGTCATGCGACGGCGACGCTGACGCGTGATGAGCGTGACGACGGTGCCACTGCGACCCGCGCGACCGGTACGGCCCGAGCGGTGCAGGTACGTCTTGTACTCGTCGGGAGCGTCGGCCTGGATGACCAGGTCGATGTCATCGACGTGGATGCCGCGGGCGGCGACGTCGGTGGCCACGAGCACGTTGACGCGACCCGAGGTGAGCTTCTCGAGGTTGCGCGTGCGCTTCTGCTGGTTGAGGTCGCCGTGCAGGGCGACCGCGGCGATCCCGGCGTCGTCGAACTGCTCGGCGAGCATCTCGGCGTACGCGCGGGTGCGGGCGAACACGAGGGTCTTGCCCTCGCGGTCGACGAGCGAGTCGAGGATCTGCGCCTTGTCGCGGTGCTCGATGACGAGCACGCGGTGCTCGATGGTGCTCGAGTCCTGGTCTTCACCGGCGACCTCGTAGACGGCCGGCTCGACGAGGAACTCATCGACCAGGGCGGCGACCTCGCGGTCGAGCGTGGCCGAGAACAGCAGCTTCTGGCTGCCCTTCGCGGTCGCGCGCAGGATCCGCTGCACGGGCTCGAGGAAGCCGAGTTCGCACATGTGGTCGGCCTCGTCCAGCACGGCCACCTGCACCTGCGAGAGGTCGAGCTTGCCCTGGTTGAGCAGGTCCTCGATGCGACCGGGGGTGCCGATGATGATGTCGACGCCCTTCTTGAGCGCACCGACCTGACGCGCCTGGGGCACGCCGCCGTAGATCTGGATGGTGAACAGTCCGACGCTGCGCGCGATGACCTGCACCGTGCGGTCGATCTGCAGCGCGAGCTCGCGGGTGGGGGCGAGGATCAGCGCCTTGGGGGCGCGACCGAACTCACGACGCTGACCGGCCTGCGCGCGCAGGATGCTCTCGACGAGCGGCGCGCCGAAGGCGATCGTCTTGCCCGAGCCCGTGCGACCACGAGCCAGGACGTCGCGGCCCTCGAGGATCGGGGCGACGGTGGCCGCCTGGATCGGGAAGGGCTTCTCGGCCCCCAGGCCGGCGAGCGCGCGGACGATGTTGTCACCGAGACCCAGCTCGGCGAATCCGGCGCCGGTCACGGTCGCTGCGTCCACGGCCTCTGCCTGCAGGCGCTCGTGCACGACGTCGACGCGCTGCTCGTGCTCGGCGGAGCGCTGGGGCGTGGCGTTCCAGTCGCTGCGGTTGGGGGCGTCGGAACGGCGGGGACGGTCCTCGAACGAGCGGGCGGGTCGCTCGTTGCGGTCAAAGGAACGCGCCGGGCGGTCGCTACGGTCGAACGAGCGGGCCGGACGCTCACCGGCGTCGCGACGGGGACGCTCGTCGCGGTCGAACGAGCGGGCCGGACGCTCACCGGCCTCGCGACGCGGACGTTCGTCGCGGTCGAACGAACGGGCCGGGCGGTCGTTGCGGTCGAACGAACGAGCCGGACGGTCGTTCCGATCGAAAGAACGCGCCGGACGCTCACCGGCCTCACGACGCGGACGCTCGTCACGGTCGAACGAACGAGCCGGACGGTCGCTGCGATCGAACGAACGCGCCGGACGGTCGTTCCGATCGAACGAACGAGCCGGACGCCCACCGGCGTCGCGACGCGGACGCTCGTCACGGTCGAACGAACGCGCCGGACGGTCGCTGCGATCGAACGAACGCGCCGGACGGTCGTCACGGTCGAACGAACGCGCCGGACGGTCGTTACGGTCGAACGAACGCGCCGGACGGTCGTTACGGTCGAACGAACGAGCCGGACGGTCGCTGCGGTCGAACGAACGAGCCGGACGGTCGTTACGGTCGAACGAACGAGCCGGACGGTCGTTACGGTCGAACGAACGAACCGGACGGTCACCGGCGTCGCGACGCGGCCGCTCGTCACGGTCGAACGAACGCGCGGGCCGGTCGTTCCGGTCGAACGAACGCGCGGGGCGATCGTCGCGTGCCGACGAGCGGATGGTGCGGGCCTCGTCGCGACCGGCGCGCTCCGAGGAGCTCCACCGGCGCTTGTCGGACGCGCCCTCGGCCTCGGGGCGGTAGCCGCGGTGGCCGGGGCTCTTGCTGCCGGGCTTGGCAGCGCCCTCGGCACCGGGACGGCGCTTGCGGTCCTGGAACGAGGTCTGGGCGCCGTAGCGGGGCTCGAAGTTCTTGGCGGCGCGACCGCCGGCGGGCTTCTTGTTCTTGGGCATGGGGGACTTCCTGGGTTCTGTTCGCGCGAAACAGCGACACCGCTCGTAGCGGTGAGAAACCCGGACATCCGTCGGCCGGGGGCCATTTCAGTGATGGTCGAGGCCGCGATCGCGTCCTGTCCATCGGCCCCTTGGACTCACAAACCCATCCGCGCATCACGCGCGGTGTCCAGAGCCGACCGCACCACGTTACCGGTCACGCCTGAGAATGGCATCCACGTTCCCGGCCCCATGCACCGAGAACAGGAGAAAGCCACCACAACAGGCCGATCCGGTGACGATCGCCCTGTTCTCGCGGCATCCCCTGTCCTCGACACAACCGCACTCGGCCCGGCCCCCGCTCCGTGCAGCGCCGCACCGCACCTCGTGCCGACACCCCCCGCCACGAGAACAGGGCGATGACACCAGAACAGGCCGATTCAGCGCCGAATGGCCTGTTCCCGTGGCATCCCCTGCTCTCGTGCCCGGCAGGCCGCGCCCGGTCGACCAGGCCGTGCCGCGCTGAACGCACCGCACCGCACCGCACCGCACCGCCCACGCCGGGCCTCGACGAAAATGGACGCATGGCAGACACCGACGCCCACCCCATCACGGTGGCGATCGAGCGGCGCATCGACCCGACGCGCACCGCCGAAGCGACCTCCTGGATGCAGGCCGGCACCGACCTCGCGACCGCTTTCCCCGGCTTCCTCGGCTCGGGGTGGGTGCGCGCGGGCGAGGACAGCGACCTCTGGTACATGCTGTACCGCTTCCGCGACATCACCACCCTCGAGGAGTGGGAGAGCTCCTCGCAACGCCGCTGGTGGTTGGACTCCGGACGCCCCTTCGCCCGCGAGGAGCGCAGCGAGCGCCGCACGGGCATCGAGGGATGGTTCGACGCCCCGCTCGGTTCCGTCCTCGATACGGCGACGGATGCCGGAACCCAGCCCATCCAGCAGCCCGTGCCGCCCGCTCCCCCGCGGTGGAAGCAGGCGGTCACCATCTGGGTCGGCTTCTTCCCCACGAACCTGCTCGCGTCGTGGCTGCTGGGTTTCGTGCCGGGCTTCGCCGAGGTGCCGCTCGTGCTGCGGGTCCTGGCGACGACCCTCATGCTCACCCCGGTCATGACCTACGCGGTCCTGCCGTGGGTCACCCGCCTGCTGCGGCCTTGGCTGCAGCGCCCTTCCCGCGCTCGAAAGGCCTCGTCATGACCGCTGACCCCACCGGCATCCGCTTCCATCTGCGCACCGCGCACTCCTCGGCCGAGATCACTCAGGTCGGCGCGGCGCTGCGCGCCCTGACCGTCGGAGGCGTCGACCTGGTCCCGCGTTACCCCGATGACCTGCCCACACCCGCGGCGTCGGGGGTCGTCCTGGTTCCGTGGCCGAACCGCATCCGCGATGGCAGGTACTCCTTCGACGGCGAGGACCTGCAGCTCGCGATCAGCGAGCCGAAGTTCGGCAACGCCAGCCACGGCCTGCTGCGGTTCGGCACCTATCAGCCGGTGGAGCAGTCCGACGAGCGGCTCGTCCTCGCCGCCGACGTGGTGCCGCAGACCGGATACCCGTTCCACCTGCGTACGCGGGTGACGTTCGTGCTCGACCACGACGGCCTGCACGTGACGCACGAGATCCGCAACGTCGGCGCCCGGACGGCGCCGGTCGCCCTGGGCGTGCACCCGTACCTCCAGATCGGCGGGGTCGACACGGCCGATCTCGTCGTCCGTTCCACGGGCACGACGACCCTGGTGCTCGACGATCGCAACATCCCCGTCGACGAGGTGCCGGTGGGACCCGGAACCGACCTGCGCGCGGGGCTGCGGCTGGGCGACGCCGCGCTCGACAACGGGTACCGGGGAATGGAGCGGGATGCCACGGGCCGCGCGGCGCACACGCTCACCGCCCCGGACGGGCGGCGCGTGGAGCTGTGGCAGGACGAGGGGTTCCGCTGGGCGCAGGTGTTCACCACCGACCGCTACCCGGGTCACCCTCTCGCGGTGGCGGTCGAACCGATGACCGCGCCGGCGAACGCGTTCGCGTCGGGAATCGACCTGGACACGGTCGAATCCGGTGCCGAAATGCGGCGGGAATGGGGCATTCGTTTCGTCGCGTGAAACGGTCCTTGTCCCCCAAATGGGGGACAAGAAAATGCGCATATGATCTGGGAAAATCCCAGACAAGTCCTTTCCTATGAAGGCGGCGCGAACGATACCATGTGGCTCGACGGTTTCCGTCAAGGCCGGGGGCGGCAAAGGACCAAGGTTTCCCCCGGTTTTTACCCGAACGAGCCGACGGGGGCCGAGGGTCCCGCGATGAGGGGGGATCCCCGTTCCGTCTGAAGGAAAGATCCCCCATCATGAGCAGCGCGCTCCGCTCCGCCGTCCCCGCTTCCTTTCCGGTGCCGACCCTGACCGGTGCGGCCCGTCGCCTGCGGGCGCTTCCCTCGCTGCACGTGGGAGCCGCCGCGCTGATCGTGCTCGTGGGCGGGCTGCTGCTCGCGATCGCCACGACGAGCGACCCGCTCTGGTGGCAGCTGCACTTCAGCCAGCTGGGGATTTTCGGCGACCTTTCGAGCGCATTCTTCAACAGCACGCTCAAGGTCAGCGGAATGATCGTCGTCGTTTTCGCCTTCTGCGTGCGCCGTGACGTCGCGCGACTCGGCCGCGGTCCCGTCCGCCGGGGCGCCGCGACCGTCGCCTGCATCTGCCTGAATGTGGTCGGTGTGAATCTGGCGCTCGTCGGGTGCATTCCACTGAACACCGACAAAGACCTCCACGACCGCGTCGCCGGTTCGATGGTCCTCGGATTCCTCGCGCTGCTGATCAGCGCCCCGATCATGTTCAACCGCCTCGGCAAGCGCATGGCGATCAGCACGGGCATCGCGACCGTCTGGCTGGTCATCTCGATCGCCCTCTTCGTCACGGCGACGATCAACCTGGCGCTGTTCGAGACCATCTCGTGCACCGCGATGTTCGCGTGGTCGGGCATGTTCACCCACGTGCTGGCCTCGGCGGCGGCGAAGGCCACCGTCCGCGCCGAGGGCGCTGCCGTCCGTCATCTCGCACCGCGGCGCATCGGTCGCATGGTGTCGTCGCGCGGCGCGCGCACCACCACGC
>NZ_QAJB01000131.1:0-2425 GCF_003061325.1 Microbacterium sp. HMWF026 | reverse complement strand
GGCGGGGTCGACGGCCGGGGGCGGGCTGTAGCGCGTCTGAGCGCCACCGGCTCGAGGGTCCTGGAACGCCGGGGTATTGAAAGCCGGGTTGTTGAGGGCCACGGGAACTCACACTCCAAAGATGGTGATCACAGCACCGTGCTGTCAGACAACACTAGCCGAGCGTGCCGCGAGAATCCCGGTGCTGACTGGGATTCCGCTTTGAGCGCACCCCGATTTCACCCGCCCTCGGTACGGTGTCGCCGTGCCCCTGATCATCGGTCATCGCGGGGCTCCGGGCTACCTGCCGGAGCACTCGCGCGGTTCCTACCTGCGAGCCATACGGGCGGGAGTGGATGCCGTCGAGCCCGACGTCGTGCCGTCGAAGGACGGGGTGCTGGTGGTGCGGCACGAGAACGAGATCGGCTCCACCACCGATGTCTCGCGCCGCCCGGAGTTCGCCGCGCGCCGCACGACCAGGGCCGTCGACGGCGAGGAGCTGACCGGGTGGTTCACCGAGGACTTCACCGCCGAGGAGCTGCGGACGCTCCGCTGCCGTGAACGCCTCCCCGCGATCCGACCGGACAGCGCCACGCACGATGACACCGAGCCCGTCCTCCTGCTGCGCGACGTGCTGCAGCTCGCGCGCGACGGCGGTGTGGGCGTGGTGCTCGAGATCAAGCACGCGGCGTACTTCGCGCGCCGCGGCTTCGACATGGCCGAGCTGGTGCGGGCCGAGCTGGCGGAGGCGGGGTGGGGGGATGCCGAGCGGTCCCTCGTCATCGAGTCGTTCGAGCCGCTGGTGCTCGCGCGGCTGCGGGACAGTGGCATCCCTCATCCTCTCGTCCAGCTCGTTGAGGCCGAGGGGGCGCCCTGGGACCTGCGCGAGAGGGACGGGGACGACGCCACCCCGTACGCCGCGATGCTCACGCCCGCGGGGCTGGACGCGCTCGCCGAGGAGGTCGGGGGCATCAGTACCGACAAGCGGCTGATCCTCGACCCCGACGCGCGGGGGCGGGCGCGCGGGCCCGCCCGGTTCGTCGAAGAGGCGCGAGACCGCGGGTTGCGGGTGTTCGCGTGGACCTGCCGGCCCGAGAACGCGTTCCTGCTGCCGGGTTTCCGTGGCGACGGCGGTCCGGCGGATCCGGGGGACTACCGCGGCGAGTGGGGGGTGCTGCGCGCTGCGGGACTGGACGGCGTGTTCGTCGACCACCCCGACCTGGGCGTCGAGTTCTTCCGCGGGGGCGGAGCGGGAGCCTGACGGCGGACCCCCCGCGTTCTCAGGGGTGCGCCCCGACCGCAACCCCGGGCCGGGACCGCGCGGGTCGGGACAGGATGTCGGCATGACGGTGGACGTGACGGTGGTCGGCGGCGGTATCTCGGGTCTCGCGTGTGCGCGGGCGGTGCGGGATGCCGGAGGCTCGGTGCGCGTGCTGGACCGCGGCCGCCGGGTCGGGGGGCGCCTGTCCAGCCGCACCATCGACGGTCGCGCGGTCGACCTCGGCGCGTCGTACTTCGTGGTCGGCGAGGCCGACGGGTTCGGCCACGTCGTCGCGGACTGGGAGGAGCGCGGCCTGGCGCGCCCGTGGACCGACACCTTCCAGGTGCTCGACGCGGACGGCGGGCAGACGCCCAAGCCGGGGCCGATGCGCTGGGCGGCGCCGTCCGGTCTGCGTTCGCTCGCGCTCGATCTGGCCGACGGGCTCGACGTCGTCTCGGAGCGCGTCGTCGACCGGGTGGAGCCGTACCGGGTCGATGGCGAGGACGCGGGTGAGGTGGTGCTCGCGATGCCCGCGCCCCAGGCGCAGCGTCTGACCGACGCGGCCCTCGGCGGGGATCAGGAATGGGAGCCGGTCATCGCGGTCGTGCTGCGCTGGCCGGAGCGGATGTGGGATGCCGATCTGCACGGCGCCTTCACCGACGCGGACGCCGACGTGTCGTTCATCGCGGACGACGGTGATCGCCGTGGCGACGGCGCCCCGGTGCTGGTCGTGCACACGACCGCGGAACGCGCGCGCCGTCATCTGGACGATCCCGAGGGCGCGGTCGGTCCGGTGCTCGCCGCGATACGACGGCTGCTGCGCATCGACGTCGACCCGGTCGCCACGTACGCGCACCGATGGACGTTCGCCCGTCCCGGACAGACCACCGGACAGCCGTTCTTCCGCTCGCCCGGTCTCTCGGCCTGCGGCGACGCGTGGGGCCGCAGCGCGGCGGTGCGCACGGCGTGGACGTCGGGCGATGCGCTCGGGCGGGCGCTGACGGCATCCTGAGACCGAGGCCGCTTCGTCCGTTCGGAGGAAATCGTGCCGCGACACGCGCGGGCGGCCACGGGGGTCGGATCGGCGGGCGGCCGCGGAATCCCGTCCGCCGTGACGGCGGTACGCCCCCGGGGCCGCCCGATGGACGTCGGGGCCCCGCCCTAGGGTGGGGCCATGGATGCCGG
>NZ_QAJB01000130.1:0-9061 GCF_003061325.1 Microbacterium sp. HMWF026 | reverse complement strand
CTTCTCGGCTCCCGGGGCCGGGGCCGGGGGCGGCTTCGACGACGTGTTCAGCCGATTCGGTCAGGGCCGGCAGGCCCCGCCGGGCGGGTTCGACGACTTCTTCTCGATGTTCGACCAGCAGGGCGGCGGGGGCTTCGGCTCCGGTCGCTTCGGGCAGACGACGGGGGGATTCCGGGGCTTCGGTGGTCCGCAGAAGGGCGCCGACGTCACGGCCCGTACGACGATCGACTTCGTCACCGCGGCCAAGGGCGAGACCATCACCCTCCAGGGCGAGGACAACGTGCCCTTCAAGGTGAAGATCCCTGCCGGCGTCTCGGACGGGCAGAAGATCCGCCTGCGGGGTCGGGGACGGAAGTCCCCCGACGGCGGCGAGAGCGGCGACATCGTCGTGACGGTCGCGGTGCGCCCTCACCCGGTGTTCACTCGCGACGGCCTCAACCTGCGTGTGACGGTCCCCGTGACCTTCACCGAGGCGGCGCTCGGCGCGACGATCGAGGTCCCCACCCTCGGCGGCGATGCGGTACGGCTGCGGGTCGCCCCGGGCACGCCGTCGGGCCGTGTGCTGCGCGTCAAGGGACGCGGCATCGAGACGACCAAGGGCCACGGCGATCTGCTCGCCGAGGTGCAGGTCGCCGTTCCCGCCCACCTCGACGACGCCGCGCGCGAAGCCCTCGAGCGCTTCCAGGCGCTCGAACCGAAAGAGAACCCTCGCGCCGACCTGATGTCGAAGGCGCGGTAGACATACGCGCGTCGCCGGGGTTCCCGGCATCCGGTACGAAAGGATGCCGGGAACCCGGTGACGCGACCGGCGCGACGAGAGAGGTGAAGACGTGTCCGAGAGAGAGATCGACGAAGACGCCCCGATCTTCGCCATCGCCGCGGCCGCGGAACTGTCGAACATGCACCCGCAGACCCTGCGGCAGTACGACCGGCTGGGACTCGTCGTCCCCGCCCGGACGCAGGGCGGGTCGCGCCGGTACTCCAGTCGTCACGTGCAGCAGTTGCGCGAGGTGGCGCGTCTGTCGGGCGAGGGGATGAGCCTTCCGGCGATCGCGCGGCTTCTCGCCCTCGAGGAGCGCGTGCACGAGCTCGCCCGGCGGGTGAACGACCTCGAGCGCCAGCTCTCGGCCGAGCGGCAGTCGCGCCCCGGGGCGCGTGTCTTCGCGGCCGGGGCGACCGGCTCGGTCGTGACGCTGCGCCACGGTGCGCGCGTGCGGCGCGCGACCGATATCGTGCTCTGGCGTCCGCTGGGCCCGCACGACTGATCGCTCGTGCGCGGCGCCGGCGCCGTGCTCAGGCCGGGTCGATGCGCAGCACCGTGGGCGCCTCGCCCACCTGCAGATCGTCGACCACGCGCAGTGTGCGCGCGACGTCGTCCACCGCGCCGATCACGGTGCCGAAGCGCTCGCGGTCGGCGCACACGGCGGTGACGGTGACGAAGTGCGACCCGGTGTCCCACGTGTAGGTCGCGAACGGCGGCGTCTTCGGGTCGGTGGGGAGGGGCATCGCGAGCTTCTCGCCGACGCCGAGGTGCGGGTTGCGGAACGACTCCGTGTCGTCGTACTCCATCGGCATCATCGCGCGAGCGGTGCGCATCTGCGGCGTCGCCTCTTGCAGCTGCGCCATGACGACCAGCAGTTCGGGGTCGCTCTTCCACACCCACACCAGCACGCGTCCGCCGGCCCGGCGCATGAGCAGCGGAGCCGCCTGGCTGAGGATCCACGCGAAGGCACCGCCGCCGGGGCGTGGGGCGACTCCGGTGGCCTTGGTAGCTTGGCTCAGCAGCATGCCGATGGCGGCCTTGCGGTGGCGGCGGCCGCGGAATCCGAGGGAGCCCGTGACGGGCACCCAGAGGTCGGCGGGGGCGTCGGCCTGCAGTCGGGACATGCCCCACAGCCTACGAGCCGGTCCGGCGGAGGGGGATGCCGGGGCCCGGCGTTCGCGATGAGAGAACGCTCCCACGCGCCGGGGGGTCGCCGGTGTCGGAGGTTAGTGCCAGGCTGAATCCTGCGGTCATCCCGGCCGCGGTCGAACTCCTCGGAGGGCCTCGTGCTCGGCAGACTCCTCATCCGCTACCTCTCGCGCTACCGCTGGTTGCTGGTCGCCATCCTCCTGTTCCAGACCGCGTCCGCGGTCGCGACGCTGTACCTCCCGCGTCTGAACGCCGACATCATCAACCTCGGTGTCGCGCGCGGCGACACCGGGTACATCTGGTCGCGGGGCGGCCTCATGCTCGTCATCTCGCTCGGTCAGATCGTGGCATCCGTCATCGCGACCTACTTCGCCGCGCGCGCGGCGATGTCGGCGGGGCGCGATATCCGCCGCGACGTGTTCGAGCGCGTGAGCGGATTCTCCGAACGCGAGCTGTCGCAGTTCGGCGCGGGCTCGCTCATCACGCGCAACACCAACGACGTCCAGCAGGTGCAGATGCTCGCCATGATGGGCGCGACCATGCTCGTCAGCGCGCCCCTGCTCGCCATCGGCGGCATCATCATGGCGCTCCAGCAGGACGTCGGGCTGAGCTGGTTGATCGCCGTCGCCGTTCCGTTGCTCGTGGTCATCGCCGGTCTCGTCATCGCCCGCATGGTGCCCCTGTTCCGCAGCTATCAGACCAAGCTCGACGCCGTGAACCGCGTGATGCGCGAGCAGCTCACCGGGGTGCGCGTCGTGCGCGCCTTCGTGCGCGAGCGCATCGAAGAAGAGCGGTTCCGCGAGGCCAACACCGACATCCTCGTGGTCGGCCGCAAGGTCGGCTCCCTCTTCGTGCTGCTGTTCCCGCTGGCGATGCTCGTGCTCAACGTCACGGTCGTCGGCGTCATCTGGTTCGGGGGGATCCAGGTGGATGCCGGTGGGGTCGAGATCGGAACGCTGTTCGCCTTCATCCAGTACGTCGCGCAGATCCTCGGCGGCGTGCTCATGGCGAGCTTCATGACGGTCATGATCCCGCGCGCCGCCGTGTCGGCCGAGCGCATCGGAGAAGTGCTCGACAGCCACTCCACGCTCACCCGTCCGCAGAACCCGGTGGCACAGCTTCCGGCGCCGGGCACGGTCGAGTTCGACGACGTGTCGTTCGCGTACCCGGGTGCCGAGTCGCCCGTCGTCTCGGGGATCGGTTTCACGGCCCGGCCCGGTGAGACCGTCGCGATCGTCGGCTCCACCGGGGCCGGCAAGACGACCCTCGTCTCACTCATCCCGCGGCTCTTCGACGTCACGGCCGGCGCGGTGCGCGTCGGCGGCGTCGACGTGCGCGAGGCCGATCTCGACGTGCTGTGGAAGGGCATCGGGCTCGTGCCCCAGCGGCCGTTCCTCTTCAGCGGCACCGTGGCGTCCAACCTGCGGTTCGGTCGCGAAGAAGCCACCGACGACGAGCTCTGGCGCGCCCTCGAGATCGCACAGGGTCGCGACTTCGTCGAAGCGATGGACGGTCGACTCGAGGCGCGGATCGCGCAGGGCGGCACCAACGTCTCGGGCGGCCAGCGCCAGCGCCTCGCGATCGCACGCGCGATCGTTCATCGCCCCGCGGTGCTCGTCTTCGACGACTCGTTCTCGGCCCTCGATCTCAGCACCGACGCGCGTCTCCGTCAGGCCCTGTGGAAGGAGCTGCCGGACGTCACCAAGATCGTCGTCGCCCAGCGCGTGTCGACCATCACCGGCGCCGATCGCATCGTGGTGCTCGAAGACGGCCGCATGGCCGGTGTCGGCACGCACGACGAGCTGCTGGCGAACAGCAGCACCTATCGCGAGATCGTCGAGTCGCAGCTGGGAGTCGAGGCATGAGCACCACCGACACGCTCACCGAAGAGGGTCGCGCCGAACTCGAACTCGCCGAGCAGGCCCGGGTCAGCTCCGGCAGCTGGGACAGCGTCGCCCCGGGCAAGGCCGCGAACTTCGGCGCGAGCTTCCGCCGGATGATCGGGCTGCTGCGGCCCTACGCCTGGGCCTTCGGCCTGGTGTCGCTCGCGGGCGCGCTCGGCGTCGTCCTCGCCGTGCTCGCGCCCAAGGTGCTGGGCGAGGCGACCAACATCATCTTCGAGGGGGTCGTGTCGAAGGGCCTCGCGGAGCAGTTCCCCGCGGGCATCTCGCAGGCGCAGGTCGTCGAGGCGCTGCGCGCGGCCGGCCAGAACGACGTCGCCAACATCGTCGGGGCCATGAACACCTTCGCCGTCGGCGCGGGCGTCGACTTCGACGCGCTCCGGGGGGTGGTGGTGACCGTGCTGGCGATCTACGTCGGCTCGTCGCTGCTGTCGTGGATCCAGGGGTACGTCATCAACGTCATCATGGTGCGCACGATGTGGCGCCTGCGCGAAGACGTCGAGGCCAAGATCAACCGCCTGCCGCTGTCGTACTTCGACCGGGTGCAGCGCGGTGAGCTCATCTCGCGCGTCACCAACGACATCGACAACATCACGCAGACGATGCAGCAGTCGCTCTCGAGCGCGCTGACCTCGGTGCTCACCGTGGTGGGCGTGCTCATCATGATGTTCACCATCTCGTGGCAGCTCGCCCTCGTCGCGCTCGTCTCGCTGCCGCTGATGGCCGTGATCTTCGGCGTCATCGGCCCGCAGTCGCAGAAGGCCTTCGGCGAGCAGTGGAAGAAGGTCGGCCGCCTGAACGCCCGCGTCGAGGAGTCGTTCTCGGGTCACGCCCTGGTCAAGGTGTACGGCCGCGAGAAGGATGCGCGCGAGAAGTTCGAGGTCGAGAACGAGGAGCTGTACCAGGCGAGCTTCAAGGCCCAGTTCCTCAGCGGCATGATCATGCCGGGGATGATGTTCGTCGGCAACCTCACCTACGTCGGCATCGCGGTGCTCGGCGGGCTGATGGTGGCCGCCGGCCAGATCCGCCTGGGTGATGTGCAGGCCTTCATCCAGTACTCCCAGCAGTTCACTCAGCCGCTGTCGCAGTTGGGTGGCATGGCCGCTGTCGTGCAGTCGGGCACCGCCTCGGCCGAGCGCGTCTTCGCGCTGCTCGACGCCGACGAGCAAGAGGCGGATGCCGTCGACGCTCCCGCCCACGTCGACGGTCGGGGCGTCATCGAGTTCGAGAACGTGCGCTTCGCGTACACCCCGGAGCGGCCGCTCATCACCGACCTGTCGTTCCGCGTCGAGCCCGGACAGACCGTCGCCATCGTCGGTCCGACGGGAGCGGGCAAGACGACGTTGGTCAACCTGATCATGCGGTTCTACGAGCTCGACGGCGGCCGAATCCTGCTCGACGGGCAGGACATCGCGGACCTGCGCCGCGACGACGTGCGCTCGCGCACCGGAATGGTGCTGCAGGATCCGTGGCTGTTCGCCGGGACGATCCGCGAGAACATCCGCTATGGCCGCGACAGCGCCACCGACGACGAGATCGTCGCCGCGGCCGTCGCCACCCGTGTCGACCAGTTCGTGCACTCGCTGCCCGAGGGCTACGACACCGTGCTCGACGAGGACGCCGCGAACGTCTCGGCGGGTGAAAAGCAGCTCATCACCATCGCCCGGGCCTTCGTTGCTCAGCCGTCGGTGCTGATCCTCGACGAGGCCACCTCGTCCGTCGACACCCGCACAGAACTCCTGCTGCAGCAGGCGATGGCGGCGCTGCGCGAGGGGCGGACGTCGTTCGTGATCGCGCACCGGCTCTCGACCATCCGCGACGCCGATCTGATCCTCGTGATGGAGCACGGCGACATCGTCGAGAAGGGATCGCACGACGAACTCATCGCCGCCGAGGGGGCGTACTACCGGCTGTACCGTTCCCAGTTCGAGCAGGCGGCGTCCGATGTCGACGCGGCCGAGGCAGAGACGCCGCTCGAGGGAGGGTCGCGGCAGGCGCCGGCCTCGAACGACGCCGAGGTGGTCTCGGCGTTCGCGGCGGCGGCATCCGAGGTGCCGGCGGCGGCGGGCATCGACGGCCCGCCACGTCCCGCGCAGGGAGCGCCGGTCGGCGACGGGCGGTCCTGAGGGGGCGGGTGGTTCCGTACGGTTTAACCCTGTGAGCGGCCCCCGGGGCGTGGAAATGCGCTCGGGTACAGTGGACGGGCGCATGACCCGCACCGCGCGAACCGCCCGCCGCACAGATAGGCCTCACCACACGTGACCACTCCTGCGACGCCCGCCGACTCGTCCGCGCCCGCTTCGGCGGACGCCGCCCCGGCTTCTCGCGAGACGCCCATCGCCGCTGACCGCCCGCTTCGGATCCTCATCGGCGCCGACACCTTCCTCCCGCACGTCAACGGGGCCGCCCGCTTCGCCGAGCGTCTCGCCGCGGGTCTTGTCGCGCGCGGCCACGACGTGCATGTCGCCGCCCCCAGCGTCGGACACGGCAACGCCGGCACCGCGATCGAGACGATCGAGGGGCAGCCGATGATGCTGCACCGGCTGCCGGCCTTCCGCTTCCTCCCGCACGACTGGATCACCTACGTCCTGCCGTGGCGGGCGAAGCACTACGCCCGCATCCTGCTCGACGAGATCAAGCCCGACGTCGTCCACATCCAGTCGCACATCATCATCGGCCGCGGTCTCGCGCGCGAGGCGCCCAAGCGCGGCATCCCGGTGGTCGCGACCAACCACGTGATGGCCGAGAACATCCTCGACTTCACGACGCTCCCCGACTGGCTCGATCGCATCTTCGTCAAACTCGCGTGGGCGGACGCCGAGCGCACCTTCAAGCTCACGCGCGCCGTCACGACGCCGACGCGCAAGGCCGCGGACTTCCTCGAGTCGACGATCGACATCGACGGCGTCATCCCGATCTCGTGCGGGATCGATCGGTCGAACTACCGCCCCGATCTCACCCCGCGCGATGCCAACCGCATCCTCTTCGTCGGGCGCCTGACGACCGAGAAGCACATCGACGTCGTCCTGCGCGCCCTGTCTCAGCTCGACCCGGCCCTCGACGTCACGTTCGACATCGTCGGCGGCGGCGACCAGCGCGCGAAGCTCGAAACCCTCGCGCAGCAGCTCGGGGTCGCGGGTCGCGTCACCTTCCACGGACACGCGTCGGACGACGACCTGCGCGATCTGTACTCGCGCGCGAGCGTCTTCGCGATCGCCTCGATCGCCGAGCTGCAGTCCATCGCCACGATGGAGGCCATGGCATCCGGTCTTCCGATCGTCGCCGCGAACGCCGTGGCGCTGCCCCACCTCGTTCGCGACGGTGAGAACGGCTACCTGTTCGAGCCGGGGGATGCCGACGAGCTCGCCGCGCGGTTGACCGACGTCCTCACCGCGACGGCCGATGACCGTCGGCGCATGCAGCAGGCGTCGCTCGACGCGGTCGCGGTGCACGACATCACCCGCACGCTCGACACGTTCGAGGCGCTGTACCGCGGCCGTCCGCTGCCGGAGTAGCCCCGTGCACGTGGTGATGTTCGCCGACCAGCACCTCGAGTCGCTTGGCGGCGCGCAGGTGTCGATGCGCCTGCAGAAGCGGTTCCTCGAGCGCGCCGGACACGTCGTCACCGTCGTGGCCCCGCGCCTGCATCGTCCCGCGGCGCACGACCCGGCGTACCTCGATCTGCCCTCGATCGCCCTCACCCCCGACCGCGAGTACGCCCTGACCTGGCCCGGCGCGCGCACGGACCGGTTCCTGGATGCCGAGATGGGGGCCCGTCTGCCCGTCGACGTCGTGCACGTGCAGGGCGATTTCTGGGGTGCCTTCATCGGCCATCGCTACGCCGCCCGTCACGGTCTGCCGGTTGTCCACACCATGCACAACCGCGTCGACGTGGGTATCGAGGCGACGGCGCCGTTCCCCGGGCTCGTGCTGCGCGCGCTGAACGCGTGGGCGCGGCGGGCGCTCCCGCGCGGCGCGAGCCGCGGCTCGGCCGGCGTGCTCCCGCGCGACGGCTCAGCCCGGGCACTCCCGCGCGGCGTGCGCGGCGGCGCCGGATCTCGGAGAAACGCGCGAAACTCGGACTTTTCGGGCTCATTCATCCGAGATCGGCGCGAAAGTCCGAGTTCGGCGACGGCGTCCGACCGCGCGACAGCGTCCGAGCGCGCGACGGCATCCGCCCGCGCGACGGCGTCGGACCGCGCGACGGCATCCGCCCGCGCGGGGGGCGGCTGGGCGTTCCTGCGTCAGCTGGCCCGCCTCTCGCGCGCGGTGACCGCACCGTCGAGCCACTTCGCCCGCCGCCTCGAGGCGCACGGCGTCGCCGAGAAGGTCGACGTGATCTGGAACGGGATCGACGACGATGTGCTCGACGCGGCCCTGAGCGCCGAAGCGTCGACGCGCCGGCCGGGCCGGCCGCGCTTCATCTGGCTCGGACGAATGAGCCCCGAGAAGCGTCTGCTGCCCTTCCTCGAGGCGGTCGCCGCCTCGGGGATCGACGCCGAGGTCGAGATCGTCGGCGGAGGGGCCCAGCTGCGCGCCGCGCGCCGACTCGTCGAGCGGTCGACGCCGACGGCGACGGTGACCTTCGCGGGGCGGCTCGCCTATGCCGAGACCCTCCGCCGCCTGGCCGACGCCGACGCGGTCGTGCAGACCTCGATAGGCTTCGAAACGCAGGGCATGACGGTCTTCGAGGCGGCCTCGCTCGGCACCCCCGCGGTGGTCAGCGACCCGGACATCGCCGCCGAGCTGGGCGCGGGCACGTGGACGGTGACGGATGCCACGATCCCCGCCCTCGCCGAGGCGCTGCGCCGGGCGGCATCCGACATCTCCGCCGGCACCCCGGTCGTCCCCGACCCGACGATCGCCGAGCGGTTCCGCCAGTCCTCCCGCACGGCGGCGATGATCGCGGTGTACGAGCGGGCCGTGGCCGCAGGCCGCTGACGGGTCTCCGTCCCCGCGACGGGTTGGCCCGTCCCGGACGGGTCGCCGCTCGGTGACGGGTCGGCCGTCCCCCGGCGGTGCCGGACACGACGGCGGGTCGTTGCGGCGACGCGCCGGGTGGTGGCGTGCGTGGGGCGGTGTGTCGTGGCATCCGCCCGCCGTTGTGCACGCCGGGTGCCGGTCGTACCGGTGACGGGTCCTCTGGACGGGCCGCCGCCCGGTGACGGGTCGACGTGCGGTGAGGGGGCTCCGTCCCGGTGGTGCCGGACACAACGGCGGGTCGTTGCGGCGACGCGCCGGGTGGTGG
>NZ_QAJB01000129.1:0-4920 GCF_003061325.1 Microbacterium sp. HMWF026 | reverse complement strand
GTCCCACAGGGCCCACGCGAGCACGGGGCGACGATCGACGGCGGAGGCGGGGGCGGTGCCGGGGGAAGGCATGTCGGTCACGGTAGAGCCCTTCGGTGAACGCCAGGTTGGCCGACGCGGACGGGTGCGCCGACGACGGCGCGCGGGTTCAGGCTAGACCCCGGCTCTCGCTCACAGGCGGAGGAGACTACCGTGGAGTCATGGCATCCGAAACCCCCGTCCCCTCCGCCGAGGCGGACACCACTCCCGAAAAGCTCACTTTCGCCGATCTGGGACTGGATGCCGCTGTGCTCAAGGCCCTCAAGGACGTCGGCTACGAGACCCCCTCGGCCATCCAGGCCGCCACGATCCCCGTGCTGCTGCAGGGCCGCGACGTCGTGGGCCTGGCGCAGACCGGAACCGGCAAGACCGCGGCGTTCGCGCTGCCGGTGCTGTCGCAGATGGAGACCGGCCACAAGAACCCCCAGGCGCTCGTGCTCGCGCCCACGCGCGAGCTCGCGCTGCAGGTGTGCGAGGCGTTCGAGAAGTACGCCGCCCACATCAAGGGCGTTTCGGTGCTGCCCGTCTACGGCGGGCAGGGCTACGGCCAGCAGCTGTCGGCTCTGCGCCGCGGCGTCGACGTCATCGTCGGCACGCCCGGTCGCATCATGGACCACCTCGACAAGGGCACGCTCGACCTGAGCGAGCTGAAGTTCCTCGTGCTCGACGAGGCCGACGAGATGCTCAAGATGGGCTTCGCCGAGGACGTCGAGACGATCCTCGCCGACACCCCCTCGACCAAGCAGGTCGCGCTGTTCTCGGCGACCATGCCCGCGCAGATCCGCCGCATCTCGGCGCAGTACCTGAACGACCCCGAAGAGATCACGGTCAAGACCAAGACCACGACCTCGGCGAACATCACACAGCGCTACCTCGTGGTGTCGTACCAGCAGAAGATCGACGCGCTCACCCGCATCCTCGAGGTCGAGAACTTCGAGGGCATGATCGTCTTCACGCGCACGAAGAACGAGACCGAGACGGTCGCCGAGAAGCTGCGTGCCCGCGGGTACACGGCCGCCGCCATCAACGGCGACATCGCCCAGGTGCAGCGCGAGCGCACGGTCAACCAGCTCAAGTCCGGCAAGCTCGACATCCTCGTGGCCACCGACGTCGCCGCGCGCGGTCTCGACGTCGAGCGCATCAGCCACGTCGTCAACTACGACCTGCCCATCGACACCGAGTCGTACGTGCACCGCATCGGCCGCACCGGTCGCGCCGGCCGCACGGGCGACGCGATCAGCTTCGTCACGCCGCGCGAGCGCCGCATGCTCACCGCCATCGAGAAGGCCACGCGTCAGCCGCTGACCGAGATGTCGCTGCCCAGCGTCGACGACGTCAACGCCACGCGCCTCACCCGGTTCGACGACGCGATCACGGCCGCGCTCGAGGACACCGCGGCGATCGCGACCTTCCGCGACGTCGTGGCGCACTACGTCGAGCACCACGACGTGCCTGAGGCCGACGTGGCCGCCGCCCTCGCGGTGGTCGCCCAGGGCGACACGCCGCTGCTGCTCGAGGAAGAGACGATCCCGCAGCAGCGGTTCGACCGCGACCGCGATCGTCCCGCCCGCGACGGCGCCGACCGGGGCGACCGCCGCGGTGGCGGCGGGCGCTTCGCGACCTACCGCATCGCCGTCGGCCGCCGTCAGCGCGTCGAGCCGCGCCAGATCGTGGGCGCCCTGGCGAACGAGGGCGGCCTGCGCCGCAACGACTTCGGGGCGATCCAGATCCGTCAGGACTTCTCGCTGGTCGAGCTTCCGGCCGATCTGTCGAACGACACCATCAACCGCCTCGCCGACACGCGCATCTCGGGACAGCTCATCGAGCTGCGCCTCGACCAGGGCGGGCGCTCGGCCAAGCGCAGCGACCGGCCGCAGCGCCGCGATCGCGATCGCGACTGAGTCCCGGCATCCGTTCGACGCCCCCGCCGACCCTCGGGTCGCGGGGGCGTCTTCGTCATGCCCTGCGGGCCCTGCGCGGTGAGGCACCACGAAGTTGAGCCAATTCATATCAAGTCGCCTTGACCTCTCCGGAGCCGTTCGGTAACCTTGAGTCATCGCGGCTCAACCCGCGCAAAGACTTTCACCAGAACCCCGAGTGCGGCATCGGCCGCGCTCACAAGCAAGGAGACACATATGCCCCGTGCAGTGGGAATCGACCTCGGTACGACCAACTCCGTCGTGAGTGTGCTCGAGGGTGGCGAGCCCAAGGTCATCGCCAACGCCGAGGGTTTCCGTACGACCCCCTCGGTCGTCGCCTACACCAAGGACGGCGAGGTGCTCGTCGGCGAGACCGCCAAGCGCCAGGCCGTCACCAACGTCGACCGCACCATCTCGAGCGTCAAGCGCCACATGGGCACCACGTGGAGCTTCGACGTCGACGGCAAGAAGTGGACGCCGCAGGAAATCTCGGCCCGCATCCTGCAGAAGCTCAAGCGCGACGCCGAGGAGTACCTGGGCGACAGCGTCACCGACGCCGTCATCACGGTCCCCGCGTACTTCAACGACGCCGAGCGTCAGGCCACCAAAGAGGCCGGCGAGATCTCGGGCCTGAACGTCCTGCGCATCATCAACGAGCCCACCGCCGCGGCTCTCGCGTACGGCCTCGACAAGGGCAAAGAAGACGAGCTCATCCTGGTCTTCGACCTCGGTGGCGGTACCTTCGACGTCTCGCTGCTCGAGGTGGGCAAGGACGACGACTTCTCCACCATCCAGGTGCGCGCCACCTCGGGTGACAACCGCCTCGGTGGAGACGACTGGGACCAGCGCGTCGTCGACTACCTGATCAAGCAGTTCAAGGACACCACCGGTGTCGACGTCTCGGGTGACAAGATCGCCCTCCAGCGTCTGAAGGAAGCGGCCGAGCAGGCCAAGAAGGAGCTGTCGAGCTCGACCTCGACCTCGATCAACCTGCCCTACCTGTCGCTCACCGACTCGGGCCCCGTCTCGCTCAGCGAGACCCTCACCCGCGCCAAGTTCGAGGACCTCACCAAGGACCTCCTCGACCGCACCCGCAAGCCGTTCTCGGACGTCATCCGCGAGGCCGGCGTCAAGGTCGACGACATCGCCCACGTGGTGCTCGTCGGTGGCTCGACCCGCATGCCCGCGGTCGCCGAGCTGGTCAAGAAGGAGACGGGTAAGGATGCCAACAAGGGTGTGAACCCCGACGAGGTCGTGGCCGTGGGCGCAGCCCTGCAGGCCGGTGTCCTCAAGGGCGAGCGCAAGGACGTCCTGCTCATCGACGTCACCCCCCTGAGCCTCGGCATCGAGACCAAGGGCGGCATCATGACCAAGCTCATCGAGCGCAACACGGCCATCCCGACCAAGCGCAGCGAGACCTTCACCACCGCCGACGACAACCAGCCGTCGGTCGCGATCCAGGTCTTCCAGGGCGAGCGCGAGTTCACCCGCGACAACAAGCCGCTCGGCACCTTCGAGCTCACCGGCATCGCCCCGGCTCCCCGTGGCATCCCGCAGGTCGAGGTCACCTTCGACATCGACGCGAACGGCATCGTCCACGTGTCGGCGAAGGACAAGGGCACCGGCAAGGAGCAGTCGATGACCATCACCGGCGGCTCGTCGCTGCCCAAGGAGGACATCGAGCGCATGGTGCGCGAGGCCGAGGAGAACGCGGCCGAGGACAAGAAGCGCCGCGAGTCCGCCGAGACCCGCAACCAGGCCGAGACCCTGTCGTACTCGATCGAGAAGCTCATCAAAGAGAACGACGACAAGCTCCCCGCCGAGGTCAAGACCGAGGTGCAGGGCGATGTCGACGCGCTCAAGACGGCTCTCGCCGGTGACGACGACGACGCGGTCAAGACCGCGTTCGACAAGCTGAACGCCAGCCAGGGCAAGCTGGGCGAGGCCATCTACGCCTCGTCGCAGGCCGCGGGCGAGCCGGCCGACCCGAACGTGGGTCAGCCCGGCAACGGCGAGACGCCGAACCCCGAGGAAGACGTCATCGACGCCGAGGTCGTCGACGACGAGAACCCCGACGAGAAGAAGTAAGCAGAGAACATGGCACACAAGGACGACGAACAGCCCACGGGCTCGGGCGCCGGTCCTGACGAGACGGGGCCGGAGGAGAACACCTCCGGCCCCGCGCCGTCGGGAGACCAGACCCCGGATGCCGAGGGACTGACCATCGACGACATCCTGGGCGCCGAGCAGACGCCAGAGGCGGCCGCAGAGGGGGCGTCCTCCGACAAGGAGGTCTCGCTGCTGATCGACCTCAAGCGCCTGCAGGCCGAGTACGCCAACTACCGTCGGCGCACCGAGGAGCAGCGCGAGCGCGAGATCGAGCGCGCCAAGGGCGAGGCCGTCAAGGGCCTGCTGCCCGTCATGGACGACCTCGACCGCGCGGCCAAGCACGGCGATCTCGTCGAGGGCACCCCCCTCGCCGCGATCGGCGACAAGGTGCGCGCCGTGGCCGAGCGACTCGGCGTGGTGTCGTACGGCGCCGTCGGCGACGTCTTCGACCCGCAGCAGCACGAGGCGATCTTCCAGGCCCCGACGCCCGGTGCGACCGAGACGACGATCCTCGAGGTCGTCGAGGTCGGTTACCGCCTGGGCTCGGTCGAGCTGCGACCGGCCAAGGTCGTCGTCGCCGTCCCGGCCTAGGAGGAGGACCCATGGCGAGTCAGGACTGGTTCGACAAGGACTTCTACAAGGTCCTCGGTGTCGACAAGAGCGTCAGCGCTGCCGATCTGAAGAAGACGTACCGCAAGCTCGCGCGCCAGTACCACCCCGACTCGAACCCGGGTGACGCGAAGGCCGAGGCGACGTTCAAAGAGATCAGCGAGGCGTACTCGGTCCTCAACGACCCCGAGCAGCGCGAGGAGTACGACCAGATCCGGGCCATGGGCTCGGGGGCGCGCTTCTC
>NZ_QAJB01000128.1:0-17825 GCF_003061325.1 Microbacterium sp. HMWF026 | reverse complement strand
GTACGGCGGCATCCCGGTGGCCTACGGCGAGGGCCTGCGCGAGCGCGTCGAGGCCGCCGCCGAGGGGGCGCCGATCGACGCCGCGTGGGACGCCGCCGGCACCGACGAGGCCATCGACGTCTCGCTCGCCCTGGTCTCCGAGCGCGACCGCATCGTCACGATCGTCCGCCCCGACCGGGCCGAGTCCGACGGCATCCTCTGGATTGCCGGCGCGCGGCCCGAGAGCGCCCGTTTCCGCGACATCGCCCGCGCGCGGGTGCTCGAGCTCGCGGCATCCGGAGAGCTCGACGTCCCTGTCGCGCGCACCTATCCGCTCGCCGACGCCGTCGAGGCCGTGCGCTTCGTCATGCAGGGTCACCCGGGCGGCAAGGTCGCCCTGCTGCCGTGACGTTCACGCTGCCGCCCGCTCCCGACACGCTCGAGGTCGTGCGTGAGCGCATACGCCTGCGTCCGGTCGTCGAGCAAGACCTCGCCGCGATGGTCGCGTACCGCGGCGACGCGGAGGTCTGCCGGTACCTGCCCTTCGATCCGCAGAGCGCCGACGACATCCGCGGCCGGATCGGGCATCTGTTCGGCGGGACGAGCCTCGAGGGGGAGCAGGGCGGCGTGGTACTCGCCGTCGAGCGGGTCGACGACGGCGCGGTGATCGGCGACCTCGTGCTCTTCCACCTCGACCCCGACGCCGGTTCGGCCGAGATCGGCTGGGTCGTGAGCCCGGCGGCATCCGGACGGGGGCTCGCGACCGAGGCGGTGGGCGCGTTGATCGACACCGCCTTCACCATCTACGGTCTGCGACGCGTGACCGCGCGCATCGACGCCGAGAACCAGCGGTCCTGGGCGCTGGCGGAACGGCTCGGCATGCGGCGCGAGGCGCACTTCGTCGAGAACGCGTGGTTCAAGGGCCGGTGGAGCGACCTTCTCGTGTACGCGGTGCTCGCGCGCGAGTGGCGCGCCCGCGCGTGAACCGCCGCGCGCGGGGCTGCTACGATCGCAGAATGCGCTTCGGTGGCCTGCTTCTTCTTAGCTGCCGCGACGAGTCCTCGATCTAAGGGCCTTCCTCGTCGCGGAGATCGTCGTCGGCCCCACCGAACGAATCTAAAGAAGCGACACATCATGAAGAACACCCAGAAGCCCACCTCCGCTCCGGTGCACAAGTACCGTCCGTTCCACGAGCAGATCCGGGTCGACTTGCCCGATCGCACGTGGCCCTCCAAGCGCATCGAGACCGCACCCCGCTGGTGCGCCGTCGACCTGCGCGACGGCAACCAGGCGCTCATCGATCCGATGAGCCCCGAGCGCAAGCGCGTGATGTTCGATCTGCTCGTGAAGATGGGCTACAAAGAGATCGAGGTCGGCTTTCCGAGCGCCAGCCAGACCGACTTCGACTTCGTCCGTCAGCTGATCGAAGAAGACCTGATCCCCGACGACGTCACGATCCAGGTGCTGACGCAGGCCCGCGAGCATCTGATCGCCCGCACCTACGAGGCTATCGCCGGCGCGAAGCAGGCGATCGTGCACCTCTACAACTCCACCTCGGTGCTGCAGCGCGAGGTCGTGTTCCGCACCGACGAGCAGGGCATCGTGGACATCGCGCTCGAGGGCGCCCGCCTGTGCAAGCAGTACGAGGCGACGATCCCGCAGACCGAGGTCTACTACGAGTACTCGCCCGAGAGCTACACGGGCACCGAGCTCGAGTTCGCGCTGCGCATCTGCAACGAGGTGCTCGAGGTCTTCCAGCCCAGCCCCGAGCGCAAGGTCATCCTGAACCTGCCCGCGACGGTCGAGATGGCGACGCCCAACGTCTACGCCGACTCGATCGAGTGGATGTCGCGTCACCTCAACCACCGCGAGAACGTCATCCTGTCGCTGCACCCGCACAATGATCGCGGCACCGCCGTCGCGGCGGCCGAGCTGGGCTATCTGGCCGGGGCGGACCGCATCGAGGGATGCCTCTTCGGCAACGGAGAGCGCACGGGCAACGTCGACCTGGTCGCCCTGGGCATCAACCTGCTGACGCAGGGCATCGACCCGCAGATCGACTTCAGCGACATCGACCAGGTCAAGCGCACGGTCGAGTACTGCAACCAGCTGCCGGTGCCGGAGCGCAGCCCCTGGGCCGGTGACCTGGTGTTCACCGCCTTCAGCGGATCGCACCAGGACGCTATCAAGAAGGGCTTCGAGGCGATGGAGGCCCGCGCGGCCGCCGAGGGCAAGACCGTCGACGAGATCGAGTGGGCGGTTCCGTACCTGCCGATCGACCCCAAGGACCTCGGCCGCTCCTACGAGGCCGTGATCCGCGTCAACTCGCAGTCCGGTAAGGGTGGCGTCGCCTACCTGCTCAAGGCCGACCACGCGATCGACCTGCCCCGCAAGCTCCAGATCGAGTTCTCGGGGGTGGTGCAGGCGCGCACCGACGCCGAGGGCGGCGAGGTCTCGAGCAGCCAGATCTGGGACATCTTCACCGACGAGTACCTGCCGTCGAAGGACGACGACCAGCGCTGGGGTCGCTTCGAGCTGCTGTCGACCCGCTCGTCGAGCGACATGTCGGGCGATGTGCACCTGGACGTGTCGCTCCGCGACGGCGACTCCACGCACCCCGCCTCGGCCGTGGGCAACGGCCCGGTCGCCGCGTTCCTCGAGATCGTCCGCTCGCAGGGCTTCGACGTGACGCTCTACGACTACGTCGAGCACGCCCTCAGCTCGGGCGGCGACGCGCAGGCCGCGGCGTACGTCGAACTGCAGGTCGACGACCAGCGCCTGTGGGGCGTGGGCATCGACGGCGACATCTCGACCGCGTCGCTCAAGGCGATCGTGTCGGGCGTCAACCGCGCGATCCGCACGCGTCAGGCCGCGTCCGCCCTCGCCGGCGTCTGAGTCCCGCGAAGCGCCGCCGTCCCCGTCGGGCGGTGGCGCTTCGGCGTTCCCGGGACAGTACGCCGGAGATGCCAGGATGAACACGTGATCCGCGTCGATGCCCTCTACCGCTACCCCGTCAAGGGCTTCACGCCCGAGAGGCGCGAGAGCCTCGTCATCCAGGACGACGGACGCGTGCAGGGCGACCGGTCCCTGGTGTTCCGCTTCGCCGACGCGGTCGAACCCGAGGACGCGACGTTCCCGAAGAGTCGGGGGCTCGCCCTGATGACGTTCCCGACGCTCGCCCGTGTCGACCTCGCATTCGACGACGAGGCGCGGACGCTGCGTCTGCGCGTCGACGACATCGACGTCACGGCCGATCTGAGCGATGCGGGCCGCACCCGTCTGGCCGAGGCCGTCACCGCCTACCTACGCACGACGGGAGACGCGAGACTGCTCGACGCCGACGGCATCCTGCCCCTCGGTCTGCTCGGCGACGGGAGGACCGCGCGTTTCCAGGACCGCCCGCAGGGTTTCATCTCGCTGCACGGCGCCGCGTCGGTAGAAGCGGTGGATGCCGTGGTGACCGCCCCGGTGGACGATCGCCGGTTCCGCTCCAACATCGTCGTCTCGGGTACGGCGCCCTGGGCCGAGCTCGACTGGGCCGGACGGGTGCGGATCGGCGAGGTCGTGTTCGAGGTGCAGAAGCCGATCGAACGCTGCGCCGCGATCACCGCCAACCCCGACACGGGCGTCCGTGATGCCCGCTTGCTCCGCGTGCTGACGGGCGAGTTCGGCCAGGACGAGGCCACCCTCGGCATCCTGCTGCTCCCCGCCGCGGCCGGCGGCGAGATCCGGGTCGGCGACGAGGTCACCCCCCTGTCGCCTGCGTGAGTCGGCGGCTCACTCCGCGTCGTCGAGGCGGATGACCGGGATGCCGGTCGTCTCGACCGCGACTTTGCGGCGATAGAGCTTGCGCTGCTCGGGCAGGGACAGGTCGAACAGCACCGCGAGAACGCGGATGACCGTCGTCACGACGACCCCGATGACGGCCGCGATCGGCAGCGGAACGGCGAAGGCCGCGGCCGTCGCGAGCACCGCGCACCCGCCACCGGCGGCCACGGCGTAGAGCGAGCCCACGTGCATGATCGCCACCGGCAGGCCCATCAGCACGTCGCGCAGCACGCTGCCGCCCGCGGCGGCCAGCACGCCCACGAACACGGCCGGGACGGCCGGCATCCCCAGTGCCAGGGCCTTGGACGTGCCGAAGGCGCCGAACAGACCGATCACGACCGCATCGAGCATGACGATCGCACGGTTGAGCCGCTGGAAGATCCCCGACAGCAGCATCCCCACGATCGAGGCGAGGGTGGCGGTGATCAGGTACCAGTTGCTCTGCAGCGTGGCCGGCGTCAAGCCGAGCAGCAGGTCGCGGATGAGACCGCCGCCCATTCCGAGCAGGATGCCGATGATCGCGACGCCGAGCAGATCGAGCCGTCGCTGCCCCTGGAACCCCGACGCGAAGAGCGCGCCCTGTACGCCGCCGAGGGCGACGGCGGTGAGGTCCGCCCACAGCGGGATGACGAAGGTCGGCGTGTCCACGGCATCCATTCTCCCGTTCCGCGTCGGCGGGGACGGGCGCGGCGCGCAGGCCGCTCACGGGCAGCCGGGCGGATAATGGAATGTGCCCACCTACCGCGACGAAGTCGTGGTCCTGCGTACCCACAAACTGGGGGAGGCGGACCGCATCCTCACCCTCCTCAGCCGTCGCAACGGCAAGATCCGCGCGGTGGCGAAGGGCGTGCGCCGCACCTCGTCGAAGTTCGGGTCGCGCCTGGAGCCGTTCATGGTCGCCGACGTGCAGCTGTTCACGGGCCGCAACCTCGACGTCGTGCAGCAGGCCGAGTCCCTCGGCGCGTACGGCGCCGACATCGTCGTCGACTACGAGCGGTACACCACCGCCAGCGCGATGGTCGAGACCGCCGACCGGCTCAACGAGGCCGAGGCCACGCCGCAGCAGTACCTGCTGCTGGTGGGCGGCCTGCGGGCGCTCGCGCGCGGCGAGCACTCCGAGCGCAGCGTGCTGGACTCGTACCTGCTGCGCGCGATGGCGCTGTCGGGCTGGGCGCCCGGGCTGACCGAGTGCGCGCGGTGCGGCACGGTCGGCGACCACGACTACTTCCTGCCCCAGCTCGGCGGCATGGTCTGCTCCACCTGCGCACCGGCGGGATCCCCGCGCGTGGCCCCCGACACCGTCGGGATGCTGCGCGCGCTCATGGCGGGGGAGTGGGACACGATCGACGCCGCCCCCGGCCGCACGACCGCCGCGGCCTCGGGCCTGGTCGCCGCCTACGCCCAGTTCCATCTTGAACGGGGTATCCGTTCGCTCTCGCACCTGGAGTCGCATCGATGACACCCAAGCCGTTCACGCATCGCGACGCCGTGCCCTACCGCCCGCTCGACTGGACGGGGGAGTACCCGCCGACCTACCCCAAGGGCGCCGTGCCCGAGCATGTCGCGATCGTGATGGACGGCAACGGCCGCTGGGCCAATCGGCAGGGACTCACGCGCGTCGAGGGGCATCGCGCCGGAGAGGCCGCACTGCTCGACGTCGTCGCCGGCGCCATCCAGGCCGGGGTCAAGCATCTGTCGGTCTACGCCTTCTCGACCGAGAACTGGTCGCGCTCGCCCGACGAGGTGCGTTTCCTCATGGGCTTCAACCGCGAGGTGCTGCACCGCCGCCGCGATCAGCTGAACGAGTGGGGGGTGCGCATCCGCTGGTCGGGCCGCAAACCGCGCCTGTGGGGCTCGGTCATCAAAGAGCTGCAGCACGCCGAGAAGCTGACCGAGGCGAACTCCACCCTCACGCTGACGATGTGCGTCAACTACGGCGGCCGCGTCGAGATCGTGGATGCCATGCGCCGCATCGGCGACGACATCGCCGCAGGGAAGCTCAAGCCCTCGGCGGTGACCGAGAAGCTCATCCGCAAGAACCTGTACCAGCCCGACATGCCCGACGTCGATCTGTTCGTCCGCTCCAGCGGCGAGCAGCGCACCTCCAACTTCCTGCTGTGGGAGTCGGCCTACGCCGAGATGGTCTTCCTCGACACGCTCTGGCCGAATTTCCGCCGCACGCACCTGTGGGACGCGATCGGGCTGTATCTGTCGCGCGACCGCCGCTTCGGCGGTGCCGTCGACGCCCCCACCGCCTGACGGATGCCGCCGGCGGAATAGATCCACGATCGAAGGAGTTGCACGCGATATGACGGATGCCATCAAGATCGACGTGTGGAGCGACATCGCCTGCCCCTGGTGTTACATCGGCAAGCGCAACCTCGAGAACGGTTTGGCCGCCACGGCCGCCGATGACGACGCCCCGGTCGTCGAGATCGAGTATCACTCGTTCGAGCTCTCGCCCGACACCCCCGAGGATTTCCACGGCGGCGAGGTGGACTACCTGTCGCAGCACAAGGGCATCTCTCCCGAGCAGGCCCGCGAGATGCTCGACCGGGTGACCGGCGTCGCCGCCGAGGCAGGGCTCGCTTACCGCTTCGACATCCTCCAGCACACCAACACCGTCAAGGCGCACGAGCTGCTGCACTTCGCGAAGGAGAACGGTCGCCAGCTCGAGCTCGCCGAGATCCTGATGTCGGCGTACTTCCTCGAGGGCAAGCACGTGGGTCGCGACGACGACCTGATCGCCCTGGCCGTCGAGGCGGGTCTGGACGAGGACGCCGCCCGTGAGGCGCTGTCGTCGCAGCGATTCCGCGCGGCCGTCCGCGCCGACCAGGAGCAGGCCCGCCAGTTCGGCATCTCGGGCGTGCCCTTCTTCGTCATCGACGGCAAGTACGGCGTCAGCGGCGCACAGCCGGTCGAGGCCTTCACCCAGATCGCCCGTCAGGTTTGGGGAGAACGCCGCGAGTCCGTGGAGACCGCCGACGCGTGACGCCTTCTGCACACCGGTGCCCGTTCCCGATCCTTTCGGGGGCGGGCACCGCCGCGTGAAACCGTCTGGGAGAATGAGACAGTGAATACGGCTTTGGCTCCGGCGCGGACGCTCCGCATCGGCAACATCGAACTCGACGCCCCCGTCGTGCTCGCTCCGATGGCCGGCATCACGAACACGGCGTTCCGACGTCTGTGTCGCGAATACGGTGCCGGTCTGTACGTGAGCGAGATGATCACGACCCGCGCGCTCGTCGAGCGCAACGAGACGACGATGCGGCTCATCCGGCATCACGAGTCCGAGACGCCGCGCTCGATCCAGCTCTACGGCGTCGATCCCGCGACCGTCGAGGCCGCGGTCAGATTGATCGTCGACGAAGATCACGCCGATCACATCGACCTCAACTTCGGGTGCCCCGTGCCCAAGGTCACCCGCCGCGGCGGAGGTGCGGCTCTGCCGTGGAAGACCTCGCTGTTCCGCGAGATCGTCGAGCGCGCCGTGAAGGCCGCGGGCGACAAGCCGCTGACCGTCAAGATGCGCAAGGGCATCGACGCCGACCACCTCACCTACCTCGAGGCCGGTCGCATCGCCGAGGGGGCGGGAGTGGCATCCATCGCCCTGCACGCCCGTACGGCGAGCGAGTTCTACTCGGGCCACGCCGACTGGGCCGCGATCACGAAGCTCAAAGAGACCGTCACGAGCGTTCCCGTGCTCGGCAACGGCGACATCTGGTCGGCCGACGACGCCGTCCGCATGATGGACGAGACCGGCTGCGACGGCGTCGTCGTCGGTCGCGGCTGCCTCGGCCGCCCGTGGCTCTTCGGCGACCTCGCGCGCGCCCTCGGCGGCCCGGGCGCCGCGCACGGCGAGCCCGTCGACGCCACGCTCGGTTTCGTGGCGCGCGCGTTCCGCCGCCACGCCGAGCTGCTCGTCGAGTTCTTCGACGACGAGGGCCGCGGATGCCGCGACATCCGCAAGCACGTGGCCTGGTACTTCAAGGGGTACCCGGTCGGCGGCGAGCTGCGCGCGAGCCTCGCGACGGCCTCGACGCTCGACGAGATCGACGAGCTCCTCGCCACGATGGAACTCGACGCCCCGTACCCCGGAGCCGCCGCCGAGGGCCAGCGCGGTCGCGCCGGTACGCCCAAACGCCCGGCGCTGCCCGACGGGTGGCTCGACTCCCGCGAGATCGGTCACGACGCCGGTCGCGCCCTCGCCGACGCGGAGCTGCACCACAGTGGTGGTTGAGGCGTCGGCGACGGCCGCCCGACCGGCCGGTTACGACGACGACGACGCCGGGCGCTTCCACGTCGAGCGCCACCGCTCTCAGCGCGACGACTTCGCCCGTGACCGTGCCCGCGTGCTGCACTCCGCCGCCCTGCGCCGCCTCGCGGCCAAGACGCAGGTGCTGAGCCCCGCCAGTCCCGCCGACTTCGCCCGCAACCGTCTGACGCACTCGCTCGAGGTCGCGCAGGTCGGTCGCGAGCTCGCGACCGCGCTGCAGCTGTCGCCCGACGTGGTCGACACCGCGTGCCTCAGCCACGACCTGGGCCACCCTCCCTTCGGTCACAACGGCGAGCGGGCCCTCAACGAGTGGGCGCACGACATCGGCGGCTTCGAGGGCAATGCGCAGACGCTGCGCATCCTGACCCGCCTCGAGCCGAAGGTTTTCGGTGCCGAGGGCGAGCCCTTCGGCCTCAACCTCACGCGCGCCAGCCTCGACGCCACGTGCAAATACCCATGGACCGTCGACGAGCCCGTCCCCGACCCGGGCGGGCGCCTCAAGTTCGGCGTGTACCCTGACGACGAGCCGGTGTTCCACTGGATGCGCGGCGGCGCTCCCGCCCGTCAGCGCTGCATCGAGGCCGAGGTCATGGACCTCTCGGACGATATCGCGTACTCGGTGCACGACTTCGAGGACGCCGTGGTCAACCGCTACGTCGACCCCGCGCGCCTCGCCTCGCGCGTGGGCCGTGAGGGACTGCTCGACGCGATCCAGCGCTGGGTCGGGTACGACTTCGTGCGCGACGACCTGTCGGCAGGACTCGAGCGCCTGATGGCGATGCCCGAGTGGATCCACTCCTTCGACGGCACGCGCCCCGCCCTCGCCCGGCTCAAGAACCTCACCTCCGACCTCATCGGGCGCTTCGCCCGCGCGGCCACCGCCGCGACGCGCGAGGCCTATCCCGCCGACGAGCTCACCCGCTACCGCGCGCATGTCATCGTCCCGGCCGAGGTCGAGGTCGAGATGGCGGTGCTCAAGGGCATCATCGGCGCGACGGTGGTGTCGATCGACGGCCGCAAGGTGCTCTACCGCGAGCAGCGCCACGTGCTGAAGCGCCTGGCATCCGCCCTCTGGGAGAACCCCGGCGCGTTGGACGCACTGCACGCCCCCGACTTCGCTGCCGCGGTCGATGACACCGCGCGTCGCCGCGTCGTCGTCGATCAGGTCGCGAGCCTGACCGATCAGCTCGCGATCTCGTGGCACGGGCGACTGGTGGGCGAGGTGGATGCCGCCGAACTCGGTGTCTGGGCTCCCGGTGCCCGCGCGTCGCGCGGGGCGGATGCCTGATGGCGGGACGCATCCGGCAGGCCGACGTCGACGAGGTCAAGGCGCGGGTCAACATCGCCGACGTGATCGGCGAGCGCGTCGCCCTCAAGCCCGCCGGTGTGGGCTCGATGAAGGGACTCTGCCCCTTCCACGACGAGCGCAGCCCGAGCTTCAACGTGCGGCCGCAGGTGGGGTACTACCACTGCTTCGGCTGCGGTGAATCGGGCGACGTCTATTCGTTCCTGCGCGCGATGGACCACGTGTCGTTCACCGAGGCGGTCGAACGCATGGCCGCGCGCGTCGGCTACACGCTGCACTACGAGGACGGGGGAGCGGCCCCCGAGACGTCGGGACGCTCGCGCCTGTACGCCGCCAACGCCGCCGCGGCCGAGTACTTCCGCGCGCAGCTGATGACGCCCGAGGCCGAGACCGGCCGCCGCTTCCTCGGCGACCGCGGCTTCGACGCCGGAGCGGCCGCGCACTTCGGCGTGGGTTACGCCCCCAAGGGGTGGTCCCACCTGCTCGACCACCTGTCGGCGCAGAAGTTCACCCGCGACGAGCTGCTGCAGGCCGGGCTGGTGTCGCAGGGGCAGCGAGGCGTCTACGACCGTTTCCGCGGGCGGCTCGTGTGGCCCATCCGCGACATCACGGGACAGGTCATCGGCTTCGGGGCGCGCAAGCTCTACGACGACGACCAAGGCCCCAAGTACCTCAACACCCCCGAGACCCCGCTCTACAAGAAGACGCAGGTGCTCTACGGTCTCGACCTGGCCAAGCGCGACATCTCGCGCTCGCATCGCGTCGTCGTCGTCGAGGGCTACACCGACGTCATGGCGTGCCACCTCGCCGGGGTGACCACCGCGATCGCCTCGTGCGGCACCGCCTTCGGCAGCGACCACATCACGGTCCTCCGCCGCGTCATGGGCGACGACAGCGCCTCGGGCGAGGTGGTCTTCACCTTCGACCCCGACGCGGCGGGGCAGAAGGCCGCGCTGCGCGCCTTCGCCGACGAGAAGCGGTTCGCCGCGCAAACCTACGTCGCCGTCGCGCCCGAGGGCCTCGATCCCTGCGACCTGCGCCTGCAGCGCGGCGACGGCGCCGTGCGTGCGCTGATGGATGCCAAGGCCCCGATGTTCGAATTCGTCATCGACCAGCGGCTCAAGGATTTCAACCTCTCCAGCGTCGAGGGACGCGCCGGCGCTCTCAACGCGGCCGCTCCCATCGTCGCCGACATCCGCGACCCCGCCCTGCGGCCCGGGTACGTCCGGGTGCTCGCGCGTCGCCTGGGCCTCGACATCCCCGAGGTGCAGTCCGCCGTCGAGCGCGCCGCTCGCGGGGCGGACCGCGCCGAGAAGCGCGACGCGCAGCGCACGGCCGAGCCGGCTCCGATCGCGGTGTCGGTGACCATGGCATCCCTTCCGCACACCCGTGACGTGGCGCTCGAGCGGGGGGCGATGATGGCCTTCCTGCAGTACGGCCACCGCATCGACCCGGACATCTTCCTGCGGGCGCTGCAGACGCCCTTCGGCCACCCCGCGCTCGAGGCCGTGCGCAGCGCCCTGGCCTCGACCGATCTGTCGCAGGCCGGCTGGGCCGTCACCGCCGTCGAGTCGGTGCGCGAGCCCTTCCGCTCGCTCGCGGCCGAGCTGCTGACCGCCGAGTTCCCCGCGCGCACCGAAGAGGGAGCCGTCGCCTCGGCGAACGACCTCGCCCGGGGGCTGCTCGTGCGCGAGCTCCAGCGCGAGAAGGACGAGTTGCTGCGCGGCATCCAGCGGGTCCCCGCCGACAGCGAAGAGGGCCGGCGCCTGCGGTTGCGACTGCGTGAATTGGATGCCGACCGCCAACGGCTCGTCGTCAGCTGAGCCGCGTCGACTGGTGCACGCGCGCCGGGTGGGTGAGGATGAGGGCATGCCCCGGTCCCTCGACACCGACGTCGCCCTCCGCACCGACGACCTCTCGCTCGCGCGCAACGGCGTGCGCGTCATCGACGGGATCACCGTGACCCTCCCTGCCGGGCGGACGCTCGTGGTGCGGGGAGCGACCGGTTCGGGCAAGACCTCGCTCGTGTCGCTGCTGGCCGGTCACCCCGACGACGGGCTGACCGTCGTCGGCGGCGACGCGCGCGTGCACGGCATCTCGGCGCGGCGGCCCGGCCGGGCGCGCCGCGAGTGGGTGTTCCACACGGGATACCTGCCGCAGGGTGCGGGAGCCGCGCTGCCGTCTCGGCTGACCGTGCACGACGTCATCTCGGAGCCGATCACGAGTCGCGACCGCAAGGTCAACACGCGCGCCCTCGCGGTGCGGGTCGCGACCCTGCTCGACGAGATGGAGCTGCCGCTGGGCACCGCCCCGAAGTATCCGTACGAGCTCAGCGCCGGCATGCGCCAGCGCGTGGCCCTGGCGCGGGCTCTCGTCCTCGAGCCGCGTCTGCTCGTCGCCGACGATCTGTACGCGAACCTCGACCTCGAGGTGCGCGCCGCGGCGCGGGCCGCGCTGATCCGTCGCCGCGATGAGAGGGGCATGGCCTCGCTGATCGTCACGAACGACGCCGAGGCGGCGCGGGAATTGGATGCCGACGTGCTCGTGCTGCACGCGGGGCACGCGATCGGGCTCGGCCACGGCGACCAGGGCGTGCAGTGGACGCCCGACGGCACGCCCGAGCGACGCATTTCGGCGCCGTGATTTCTTCGCGGCGCGCGGATCCTGTTAGTATCGTGGGGTTGCCCGCCGCACGGTGAGCATGATCCTCGGTAGCTCAATTGGCAGAGCAATCGGCTGTTAACCGATAGGTTCTTGGTTCGAGTCCAAGCCGGGGAGCCAACGAAAGGCCCGTCTCGTCAGAGGCGGGCCTTCGTCGTTCACGCGTCAGGTACCGCAACCCTGACGGCGTCTATGCAGCCATCGAGGTGAAGTCCGGTAATGCCGGCCGCATCCCCGGGCCGCGAGAGCGGGACGGGCTAGTCTCCCCTCAGAACCCCGCGACCGCGCATGTGGAGACAGAGACGGTCGAGACCACCCCGGTCATCGAGCAGGAAGTGCAATGAGCGACACCAGCTTCATCTACCAGGTCAACGGATCTGGGTTTGCGAACCTCATCCGCACCCCGTCGTCCTACGAGGCGAACATCCGCCGCCTCGTGTTCCTCCTACGGGAGCCCGACCGGTCCACGTTGTCGCTCATGCCGCTCACTGACGGCCGCACGATCCACGACGTCACCTTCGACACTCTCCCGACCACGTTCCTTCAAGCGGCCGGCACCGCGACCGCCATGACCGTTGAGCTGCGACGCGTCGACGAGGACGGCGAGGAACGGCTGTACACGCTGGGTCACGCCGGTTCCCGCGCGGAGACCCCCGACGTGCGCATCGAGTTCTTCGGTGGCACACGCTCCACCCTCGTCTACCCGCCCGAGGTGTTCGACGTCGAAGAAGCCGGAGACATCTTCGTGCACTACTTTCACACGCTCACCGTCCCCGAGCAGTACACGCTCCGCGAGTTCGCCCTCGCCTGACCGCCACCCGAGGGCGCCCTGCCGTGATCTCCTTCGAGAGCGCCCGCGTCGGTGCACCCGTCGGGCACGATCCGTGGGACGACCGAGAAGCACGGCCCGACCGCCACGTCGACGATCAACACGGAGGGGACGACCGCATTCGCGGCCGCCCCCTCCGTCGTCTGCTGAGCGTTCAGCGACGCTGAGCGCGTCGCCTTCCGATGGCGATCAGACCGCCGATCAGCAGCAGGGCGCCGAGCGCGATGCCCAGGCCGGGTGCCGCGGCACCCGTGATCGCCAATCCGCCGGCCGCACCCCGCACGGGCGGGGTCGTTCCCGCAGCCCCCGGGGTGGGGGAAGCGGCCGGGTTCGTTCCGGGCGTCGTGCCCGCACCGGAGCCGGGCTGGGTGCCCGGGTCCGTCCCGGGGTCGGTCCCCGGATCGGTCCCCGGGTCCGTCCCCGGATCAGTCCCCGGATCGGTCCCCGGATCAGTCCCCGGGTCAGTCCCGGGATCGGTCCCCGGGTCCGTCGCCTCGGCGACGAATTCGACCACGCCCCAGCGAGCCGTGCTCTGGTATCCGGTGCCGGTGGGATCGGCCCACGTCTTCACCGCGTAGCGACCACCGGGACGCCCGTCGTTGACCTGGAAGTCGATGCCGTGCACCGTCCCGAGACCGCCGAGGGGCACGTCGCTCTGTCCGCCCGATTGCCCGGTCAGCTCGATCGCCACCTCGACGCGGTATCCCGTGTCGGTGCGGGTGGTCGCACTGGCCGCCACACGCGCCTGCTGGGTCGCGGTGTCACCCGACCCGAACGACAGCACGTTGTCGGCCGAGATCCGGATCTGGGTGTCGTTCGGGCCGAAGCCACCGGCCTTGGTGTTGCCGAGGTCGAGGAACAGCTCGACGCTGTCCTGCTGCCACGGGTCGCTGGCCGAGAGGTCGATCACCGGATCGGTCACGTCGTAGAGCACGTACAACGTGTTGCCGCTCCACAGTGTGCGCACCTCTGCGCTCGCGCCGTCGGCGGCGCCCTCGACGGTGCGGCCGGTCAGGGCCACGGGCGCGTCGTCGTACGCGGCATCCCTCTGTCCGTCGACCGTGGGCGCGGTGCCCTCGGGCACCTGCACGAACGACAGCGGTTCGAGGAACGACAGCCGTCCCGTGGCCCCCGGGGAGTTCCACGCGCCGACGACCTCACCGCCGCGCTCCAGCCGCACGTCGAAGTCGGCGCTCTGCCCGACCGCGACGCCCGAGTGGGGCAGGTGGGCCAGCGTGTAGGTCACGCCGTCGACGACCTCTTGCGCTCCCGGTACCGAGTCCGCCGAACCCTCGGCGTAGACGTAATCCCGGCCCCCGTAGGTGAAGTCGACACGGTCGGGGGTCTGCGCGGACCGGACGATCACCGCGAGATGGTCGGCGTTCCACCGCGCCTGCCACCCGCCCGCGTCCGACGTCAAGGGCGCCAGCGGCAGGTTGCGCCACTCGGGAGCGTCGGTGAACCCGGCCTCGGGCGAGACGTCGCCCTCGAACACGTTCGCCGTCGTCACCAGCGGGGGCAGCCCCGCGTCGTCGCCGATCGCTCCGTAGTAGGCCGGCTTGGGCTGCAGACCACCGGTGAACAGCAGCGGCTGCTGCTCGGCGCGCCACGAGCGCGTGTCGGTGAGACCCCACACGGTCGCCGAGAAGAGCCGTTCCGCGGCGGGCGCCTCGGCCTGGTACTCGCGCAGCAGGTCGAACACGTCGCGATAGAAGTACCCCTGACGCACCCGGTTGGGCTCGTCGGCGGGGTTGATCGTCACGTCGAGCTCGGTGACCGCCTGGGCCAGACCCAGACCCTCGAAACGCTCCAGCGCGCCGCGCAGGGCGGCGAGCGGGGTGTTGATCGAGGTGTGGAACTGGTGTCCGACGCCGTCGATGGGCACCCCGGCGGCGAGCAACCGCTTCACGAGCGCCTCGTACTGCGCGCCCTTGGCGTCGATCTCGGTGTTGTAGTCGTTGATGAACAGCTTCACGGGGCGGTCGGTGCCCGGCGCCGCGTACTCGCCGTTGAACGCCTCGTCGGCGTTCTGGAACGCCAGGCGGATGAACTCCTCACCAAGCACCTGGTACCAGCGGCTGGTGCGCAGACCGTCGGGCGTCGCCTGGTCCGAGATGACCTCGTTCACCACGTCCCAGGCCACGAGCGGATTGGTGTCCGACCCGAACGGGCCGTAGTCGTCCGAGATGGATGCCGCGACGTCGAAGATGTGCGTGCGCAACCGGTCGCGCAGCAGCTGCTTGTCGGCATCCGAGGTCCCCAGCTCGCGCCCGGTCCCGTCCTGGAAGAACCAGTCCGGGGTCTGCGAGTGCCAGACCAGGACGTGGCCGTACAGGCGCAGGTCGTTGGCCTGCGCGTAGTCGAGCAGCGCGGTGGCCTCGCCGTTGCGGGCGAACTGGTCGGGTCCCGTGTACCAGGCCTCGACCTTCATCGCGTTCTCGGGACTGATCTGGTCGAAGTGGTGCCGCAGCAGATCAGAGGCCGCTCCGCTGGTCTCGCGCGAATCGATCGCGACACCGAGGGGGAAGTCGACGGTGTCCTTGACCGGGGTCAGGCTCGTGTCGACCTGGGTCGCTTCGGGGACCGAGACGCGTACCTGGTCGACGAGGAACGTCGAGGTGTTGCCGCTGTTGTAGCGGGACTCGACGTAGATCTCGGCCGCCGAGTCGTACGCGGGCACGGTGAACTCGCCGCGCACGGTGGTCCAGCCCGTCGCCGAGGCGTTCTCGATCTGCAGCAGATTGGCGAAGTTCTGCGCGCCCTGCGAGACGGTGCGGGCCGACAGGGTGAGCCCCTGGCTGGTGGCGCTCCCGGGTGCGAAGCGCACCGCGAGGCTCACCGCGTAGGTGCGCCCGGGCTGCAGCAGCCCGGTGACGTCGTGCTGGATGCCGTCGCCCTCGTGCGTGCGCTGATCGACCTGAGCGGCGGATGCCGTGTCGTCGGCGCCGCCGTCGACGATCGCCACCCGCGGTGCCGAGGTGTCGGACCCCGCGCGGGGAGACCATCCGCCAAGGTCGCCGGAGTCGAAGTCCGAGGCGAGCAGCACGGTTCCGGGTTGCGGATCCCCGCCGGGGGCCGTCGTCGTCGCGCCGACGGGCAGGGTGAAGCTCCACCCCTCGGCCAGACGCTCCGAGACCACCGTGCGCACGGCCGCGAGGGAGCCCGCGCGGTCGCCGCCGCCGTCGTGGACGAGCACGACCTCGCCGGGCTTCAGAGCCGCGCGCAGGTTGGCGGTCAGCGTGGGGACGTCCTGCGTCTGCCAGTCGTCGATCGTGTTGACCACCGCCAGCGGCTGCATCCCCAGCGAGACGGCAGCCGCGGGGGTGTTGCCCCAGGAGCCGTTGGGGGCGCGGAAGAACGGCACGGGGTGGTCGTCGTCGCCGAGCGCCGTCCGGATGATGGTGAGGTTCTCGGCCATGCGCGCGGCGGCCTGCGCCGCGGTGAGCGAGCCCATGTCGTCGTACGTCGTCGAGTGGTTGCACAGCACGTGGCCCTCGGCGACGATGCGCCGCAACAGGTCGGCGCCGCCGGGGGCCGTGATGTTCTGCCCGATCACGCAGAACACCGCGCGGATGTCGTTCTCGGCGAGGGAGTCGAGCAGCGCGGGCGTGGTGTCGGGGTTGGGGCCGTCGTCGAAGGTCAGCGCCGCGACGTCGCCCTCGCCCTGCGCGGTCGCGACCGGCGTGGGGGAGGGGTCCGCGGCGCCACCGGGCGCCACGTCGGGCGTCGTGCCGCCGTCATCCGCGCCATCGGTGGTGACGACGATGTCGTCGACGTAGTACGTGTAGGCGGGCGTCCCGGGGATGTCGGAGGTGCCGATGTAGGCCTGCAGAGCGGACACGTCGCCGGCGGGCGCCGTGAAGGTGCCGCTGATCGTGGTCCACCCGGCCGCCGTGACGGCGGTGTTGCCGATCCACGTGTACGCGGGCTTCATCACCAGGCGAGCGCTCGTGTCGGGGGTACCCGCAGCGAGGCGCAGCCGCAGAGAGAACGAATAGGTCTCGCCGCTTTCGTAGATCCCGGTCGGACTCTGGATGCCGACGTAGTCGGCGTCGCGGTCGCTCACGCGCAGCACGGTGTCGCCGTCGAGATCGACGACGCTGAGCGTGGCATCCGTTCCGCCGCTGCGGGTCCAGTCGCCCGTCGTGCCGTCGGTGAAGTCGACGGAGCTGACGATGGTCGGGGCGGCGTTCGCGGGTGCCGCGGCGCCGCCGAAGATGAGGGCTCCCGCTGTTGCGAGGGAAGCCAGGGTGAGTAGGCGTCGTGGCACGAGCGCTCCTTTGCGCGGATAGGTTGTGGCACACAACTTATGTCGCGGAGAGAAGCTCGCGGACCACGTCGCCACGTAAACGCGACGAAACTTCCGCGAAAGTTCGAGCGCCTCCGGGTCAGCCCTCGCGCGGGGGCGCGGTGCTGCCGCGGACCACGAGGTGCGTGGCGAGTTCCACGCGTGCGACACCGCCGGCGGCGGTCCGCGCCGAGGGGTCGAGGAGCATCCGCGCGGCCTCGACGCCCATCCTCCGCAGCGGCTGGTGCACCGTCGTGAGCGCCGGGCTGACCCAACGCGCCGGGGCGATGTCGTCGTACCCCACCACCGACAGATCCTCGGGCACGCGCAGCCCGCGCTCGCGCGCGGCGTCGTAGACCCCCAGCGCCTGAAGGTCGTTGCCCGCGAAGACGGCGGTCGGACGATCGGGCAGCGCCAGGATCTCCCGCGCCGCGTCGCGGCCGAAGTCGACGTGGAAGGTGCCGAACCGCACCCACAGCGGATCGACGTCGAGACCGGCCGTCGCCATCGCGGAGCGGTACCCGTCCAGTCGCGCGAACGAGCACAGCATGTCGCTCGGGCCGGTGATGGCCGCGATCCGCCGATGACCGAGCTCGAGCAGGTGCCGCGTCGCGGCCAGCCCTCCGGCCCAGTTGGCGGATCCGACCGAGGGGACGTC
>NZ_QAJB01000127.1:0-7592 GCF_003061325.1 Microbacterium sp. HMWF026 | reverse complement strand
CACAGGCGCAGCACCTCTTCGTCGTCACGACCATCGACGGTGTCGGCGTAGGCCAGCAGCACGTCGATCCCCGCCTCGGCCACGAGCGCCTCGCGCAGGGCCGAGCGCACCGACTCGCGAACCTCGACGACCCCCGGCGCCTCGGACTCGGGCAGGACCGGCCCGGTGTACGCCGCGAGCGCTACGCGATGCGCGCCGCGGTCCAGGAGCGACAGCACGTGCTGCGCGTCGGTCTCGAGGCCGTCCGGCAGACGGTAGGGCCGCGACTCCGGCACCAGGCGCGGCGCCACGGGGGCGAGCACGCGCCGCAGACGCACCATCTCGGGTCGCAGCGTCTCGACGGCCGCGTGGGCGTAGACCGCCTCGCTCAGCGCCTCGGCCGAGAGCCCCTCGCGGTGCACGGCGAGCAGCAGCAGGATCTCGGCGTGCCGCGCGCTGAGCTCGAGCGCCGAGCCCCCGACCTCGAGCATCGCGCGGTCCCGGCCGAGGATCTGCAGCAGCGCCCGCGACGGCGACGGACGACGCGGGGGCGGAGCCTGCTGCGCGCGCAGCCGCGCGACGAGCAGCTCGCTCTCGATCGCCCGGGCCGTGGCATCCACGAGCAATTGCGCCTGCGGGGTGACGGCCTCGGGTCCTCCCGTGACGTCGATGACGCCCAGCAGTCGGCGGGTCTCGGGGTCGTGGACGGGCGCGGCGGTGCACGACCACGGCTGAACGAGACGGTTGAAGTGCTCGGCGCCGCGGATCTGCACCGACCGGTCGAGCGTCAACGCGGTTCCCGGTGCCGAGGTGCCCACGGCATCCTCGGCCCAGTTAGCCCCCGCGACGAAGCCCATGTCGCCCGTGAGCGTGCGGATGTGACGATCGCCCTCGACCCACAGCAGCCGCCCCGCGGCGTCGCCCACGGCGACTACGACGCCGGATTCCTCGGCCGTGCCGGGCAGCAGCAGCGCGCGCACCATGTCCATGACGCCGGCGAGGGGGTGTCCGCGGCGGTACGCCTCGAGCTCGTCGCTCGCGAACTCGAGCGACGGCAACCCCTCGGGTCCGACCAGGGATGCCAGCGACCGCCGCCACGAATCCTGCACCAGCGGACGCACGTCGGCGAGACGGCGATCCTCGTTTCCCGCGAGCAGTTCGTCGTGGGCGCGCGCGATGAGCAGCCCCGATGTCTCGGGTGAAATCGCGGGTCGCGACCAGGCGGAAGGCACGGAACTCCCATCGGCGGTGACGGCAGGTGCGACCAGTGTAGGTGCGCGCGAACGGTGTCGGGGGAGTTTCAGAGCCCCTACGCGGGGTCGACCGCCGCGAGGTCGTCGAGGGGGAGGAGAGAGGTCGTCCCGGGCGCGAGGGGGACGCAGGCGTGGAAGAGGGAGGTGTCGGCATCCATCCCCTCAGTCTGCGGGCACGACGAGACGGAGACGACTCGTCCGCCCGTCGGCAGATGGGTGCGCTGGTTCGTCCGGACGAGAGGGTGATGGTGCGTGTACTAACGTGGCCGTCGTGGATCGCGTGGACGAATCGATCATCGAGCTGCTCACCCGGGACGCGCGGATGCCGTTCTCGGAGATGGCCCGGGTGCTGGGCCGGTCGACGTCGCTGATCAAGCGACGGGTCGAGGCGATGCGCGAGTCGGGCCTCATCCCCGGTTTCACCATCGCGGCCGACCCGTCCAGCTTCGAGGGCACCGAAGCGGTCGTCGAGATCTTCTGCCGCGGCAACGTCAGCACGACCGAGCTGCGCACGCTGCTCGGCGGACTGGACGGGGTCGTCGCCGCTGTCAGCGTCGCGGGCGCGGCGGATGCGGTCGTCATCCTGCGGGCGCCCAACAACGAGGCCCTGGGCGAGATCGTCGAGACACTGCGCTCGTCGAGTCGCATCGAGCGCACGCGCACCTCGATCGTGCTGGATCGCCTCGCCCACTGACCGGCACGCCGAAGCGGGCGGACCGCATGACCGGTCCGCCCGCTCGGCCTCCTCAGTCGGCGTGGCGCCGGCGTCGTGAGATCACGAAGGCCGATGCACCAGCGACCAGCAGGAGCAGTCCTGCGGCCAGCGCCGGGAGCACGGGGGCGCTTCCGGTGGCGCTCAACTGAGATGCTCCCTGCACCGCCGGCGGCGGGGTCGAACCGCTCGACGGCGTCCCGGTCGGCGACGGCCCGACCGTGGGAAGCGGCGTCACCGTCGGGGTCGGTGTCACCGTGGGAGTGGGTACGGGGGCTGCGAGGACGTTCACCTTCACGGATGCCGTCGTGAACGGCGCGCCGAAGAAGTCGGTGCCCGTGCCGGTCACGGTGACCTGCCCCGGCTTCGACCAGTCCTGCGCCGCCGTGTTCCAGACGACCGGCGAGGCCGTACCGGCGCCCGACTTGTACACCGGCGTCACGCTCTGAGGAAGGACCGGGGCCGTTCCCTGCGTCGTCGTGACGGTGTCCGAGGGCTCGATGCGGACGATGTCCTCGGGCAGCAGCGGTGCGGTGGCGCCGACGATCCACTGGTTGAGCGTGCGACTCAGGTCGCGGCCCGATGCCGCACTCGCCACGGTGATGAAGTCACCCGTGACGACCGACGACGTGCGGTAGGTCTTCGTCCATGACTTCATGACCTCATCGAAGCCGTCCGGGCCGAGGGCGTTCATGAGCGCGCTGTAGACGAAGGACCCGCGCGTGTAGGCCTGCCAGCCGTAGAGCTGAGCCGGGTCGGTCCACCCGACGCTCGGGTTCTTCCACGCGTCCGCGGGCTCGTTCTTGACGGCGTCGGCCGCGATCTGACGCGGGTCGCCCTCACCGAGCACCTGCCAGCCGTAGTACGCCTCGAAGAACCGTGCCGCACCCTCGCTCACCCAGATCTCGGACCACGTGTCCGGGCTGACGGAGTTGCCCAGCCACATGTGCGCGAGCTCGTGCAGAAGGACCTCGTCGCTCAGGAACCCGTCGAAGAACGGGCGGTCCTGCGTCTCGAGCGCATAGCCGACGCCGGCGCGATCCCAGATGATGCCGGTGGATTCGCCCGGATAGGGTCCGAGCTTCGCCTCGAGCCAGTCGAGCATCGGCTTGATGAGGGCGCGCTGCGAATTGATGTACGCACGGTCCCCGTCGGACGCGCTCTTCGCCACGAACGACCACTCGGGCAGGACACGGCCGCTGGCGAGGGTGATCGTCGACGTCAGGACGTCGAAGTGCCCCACCGAGAGCACGAGCATCGACGTCGACAGCGGCGTGTCGATCGCCCACGACCACCGGGTGCGGTCCGCATCGACGACCGTCTGCGAGACGAGGTTGCCGCTGCTGGCCACCGACAGGTCCTGACCGTCCGTCCGCGTCGGGGCGGTCACGTCGATGTCGTATGCGGCCTTGTCGCTGACGGTGTTGTTGCTCGGCAGCCAGGTCATGGTGCCCACGGGCTGGCCGAGGGCCGCCACGCCCGTGCCCGTCGGCATCCATCCCTCGAAGGAGCCGTCGGGGTCCTGATGACGGGTCGGCGCCCCGTGGTACGTCACGGCGACCGTGAACTCGCCGGTCACCGGCGCCGCGGGGGTCACGACGAGCTTATGCCGTGTCGCCGGGAAGTCGGCTTCGCGGGTGAAGGCGGCGTTCTGCCCGTTCACCGTCACCGCGTCCACCGTCAGACCCTCGAGGTCGAGCCGGATAACATCGAGCGCCTTGGCGGCGACGGCCGTGACCGTGGTGACCGCCGAGATGTCGTCGTTCGCCCGATACTGCATGTCGACGTCGTAGTGCTGCACGTCGAAGTCGGCGGTCCCCACGTTGGGGAAGATGTCCGCAGCCGGCGGGGGCAGCACGGGGTCTGCGGCCGCGGCGGCGCCCGGCAGGGTCACGCCGAGGGTGACCACGGCTGCAGCCGCCGCGGCGACGGCGAGTGCCCGTGTCGCTGTTCGTGTCGTGTGCATGGAAGTCCTGTTCTGTGGGGGGTCAGTCGGTGGACGTGACGGACGGTGAGACGACGGCATCCGGGCGGCGGCGAGACCGGGCGGCGATCAGTGCCGCCGAGCCGAGGGCGAGCAGAACGCCGGCCACACCGATCGGGGTCATGACCCCGGGAGTGCCGGTGACGCTCAAACGCCCCTGCGTCGTGGTCGTGGTCGAGGTTCCGGACGACGCCGCCGGTCCGGCGGAGGCGCCGGCCGGGCCGGAGCCGGTCACGCTGGATCCTCCGGTGCCGGAGCCACCCGTTCCGGGCGTACCGGTGCCGGAGCCGCCCGAACCGGAACCACCCGAACCGGAGCCACCGGGGTCGTTCGCGGGAATCGCGAGCGGCGCCGAGTCGACCTGGGCCGAGACGAACCCGGCACGCTCCGCCGTGACGCGGGCGACCAGCGACGTGCCGGCGTCCGCGGGTGCCAGCGCGTAGCTGGTCCCCGTCTGCGCTTGCTCGACGCCGTTGCGCAGCCACACGACGCGCAGGGTCGCGTCGGCCGGGTCGGTCGCCGCGGCCACCGTCACTCGACCGTCCGCATTCGTCAGACGAGGCGCGGCCGTGAACGCGGCTCGGCGAGCCACCACGACCTCGTACGCCTGCGTCGAGACCTTGTCCGCGGCGGTGACGGCGATCGTCACACGGCCGGTGGCCGGGTCGACGGCCCCGACGGTCACGGTCGCGTTCTGATCTGTCGCCACGGCCGACACCGTGGGCCAGCGCGAGCCGTCGACCGTCGCCGCGTACGTGAGCGTCGCCGGGTCGAAGCCCGCGACCGGCACGCCGTCGACGTTCAGGCGAGCGAGTGTGGCCGTCGATGCGGCGGTCACCTTCCGGCCGAAGATCTGCACCTCCGAAACGGTCATGTACCAGCCGTCGACGGGGGTGAGATGCACCGCCACGGAACCCGTCATGATGGGGTGCCCGTCGACGCGGAGGTCGATCGTGACGACCGGCGATGCACCGCTGAGGTCGACCGGGACGGGCGCGGTCGTCACGACCTCGCCGGTCACGGCATCGGTGTACGTCGCGCTCGCCTGCGCGGGCCACGACTGACCGGCTCCGTCGCGGAAGGCGGTGACATCGAGCGAATCGAGGAGTTGGAGCTCCTTCCACGAGTAGGTGAGGGTGTCGTTCTCGTTCACCCCGTCGGGCCGCCAGTTCGACCAGGCCTTGTCACCGAGGTTGCCGTTGACCGTGCCGTTGATCGAATACCCCGGCTCGGTGAACGTCGCGGATCGCGTGTCCGATTCCGGTGCGACGTTGACCTTCGCAGCCGTGGTGACGATCACCGTCAGCGTCGCCGGGATCCCGGCGGCACCGGGGATCGCGGATGCCGCGGTCCCTTCGACGCGGACGGTGCCCGCGGCATCCAGGTCCTTCTGCGTGATCGCGGCGGTGTTCCAGGTCACCGCGGTGGTGAAGCGCGTCTCGCTGGTGCCCACCTGCGCGGGGACGGTCGGAGGCAGCAGGTTCGCCAGCGCCGCGACGGGCTGCCCCTCCGGGACGGTCACCGAGACGGGATCGGTCGAGCTGAAGTCGCCGATGTAGAGGGTGAGCACCGCGTCCGAGAACGTCGTGCCGTACTGGTCCACCCCCGAACCGATCACGCGGTACGTTCCGGCCGTGGCCCAGTCCACGCCGGACGTGTCCCAGGTCACCGGGATCGGCGTGCTGGAGAGGCCGTTGTAGACCGGCACGACCGTCGCGGGAAGCGTGATGGGCACACCCGGGATGGTGCGTGCCACCTGGGGCACGATCGATTCCAGCGTGGCGTCGAAGATGACGAAGTCCTTCTCGTTGACCGCGAAGAAGTAGTTGTCGACGGCCTCGATCTTGATACGTGCCTTGTCGGTCGCGACCTTCGGGAAGGTCACCGTGGCGGCGCCGTCGTTCGCCGTCCGCTCGGCGAGGACCCGGTCGAAGGTCTGGCCGCCGTCGGTGGACAGCAGGATGCGGACCTCGGGTGCCATGTCGGCGGCATCCGTCCCGTTGACGTTCCAGGTGATCTCGTTCGTGCTGTCCACGCCCACCGCCTGGCCGGCCGTGGCGAAGCTCGTCACCTCGAACGGACCGGCGTCACGGGCGATGGCGAGGTGCACTCCCGCCGTGGCGACTCCACCGCCGTCCGGACGCTGGTCGCGAGCGGTCACGCGGAAGTCGAAACCGCCGTTCCCGTTGCCCTCGTAGGCCGCGGTGGGCAGGAACTCCGAGAAGCAGTCGCGCGCCTCGAGCCAGTCGGTCGATTCGCAGGTGCCCGTCCGGGCGTTCGTGTTCCCCGCGAGGATCTGCGCCATGTCGGGGAAGACGCGCGTCGGCGTCGGCGACGCGGCGTTGTGCGCCCCCGAGTAGTACGAGTGCGCCTGTTCTTCGGTGAGGTCGGCCGCCCGGGAGAAGAGGCGGAACAGCGGACCGTTCACCTTGTTCGGGTCGCGCAGTCCCCGGCCGAAGTCGCCGAGGTTCGCCTGCTCCCAGACGTAGGTCAGCGGGTCGCCGTCGGAATCGGTGCCCGAGGCCGTCAGCGCGAACGGCGTGCGAACGGGGATCGTCCGGCTCTCGGGGACCGTCACCTGCGGAACGGTGTTGGGGGACTCTTCGTGCAGGCCCGCCCAGCCCGTCCAGTAGTGCATCTGGTCGATGCTGAACGCCGAGAAGTACGGGTCGGAGTTCGACTGCAGGTCGTTCTCGCGGCACAGGCCCGCGTAGCCCATGATGGTCGATGCCGATCCGGGCTCCATCGCGGAGTCGCCCTGCGAATTGTGGCAGGCGTTCATCGTGTGCGTGCCGCCGAACTGGTGACCGAGCTCGTGCGCGACGTAGTCGGTGGCGAACACGTCGCCGATCGGCTTCGCCAGGCCCGTGCACCCGCCGCCCTTCCACCAGTTCACGCCGACGACGTTCCAGTTGGCCATTCCGCCGTTGCCGGAGCCGAGCGACAGGTGTCCCACGTCGTAGGCGTCATCGCCGAGGATGCGCTGCAGGGCGCCGGCGTTGGAGTCGAGCGCCCAGCCCTGGCACTCGTTCAAGGCGCCGACGGGGTAACAGGCTTGGTCTCCACAGGCTCCGCCGGGCTCGTACGCGGCCGCGTCGGTGTCGAAGTTGAGCTTCTCGGTGTCGTTGACGAGCTTGAGCTGCACGCCCAGGTCGTCGTTGTAGATCTGCGCGATGCGGTTCGTCATCACGACCTTGGCCGCCAGCACGTTCTCGGTCCCGTAGAACTGCGCGAAGGACGGGTCCGTCGCGAGGGCGAGACGGATCACCTGCCGCGTCGCCTTGGCGGGGGCGGCGGGCGCCTTCTCGACGACGGGGGCCTCGTTCGCGGGCTCCAGGAACTGGGCCGCACCCTTGTCCTCGCGCGCTGCGTCGCGGCCGTACGAGATGTGCCGCGGCTTCGCGTCATCGGCATCCGACGGTACGGGGTCGACGTACCAGGCGGTCGAACGGTTGTCTCCGCTGCGCACCGACGCCGACAGACCCAGGGGAGTGATGCTCACGCGCACCGAGACGGTCGGGTCCGACGCCGCGCGACCGGCGTACGTCTTGAGTTCGGGATGCCGTGCCGCCAGGGCGTCTTCCATGACACTGACCGGCTGCACGACGAAGTCCACGAACGCGCCCGTCGGGTCGGGGAGCGAAAGGTGCAGGGGGGTGGGGGC
>NZ_QAJB01000126.1:0-10448 GCF_003061325.1 Microbacterium sp. HMWF026 | reverse complement strand
GGGCCGCGGCCCTCAGCGCGCGACCGGCGACAGCGCGCGTCCGGCGATCCAGACCTGCGACGGATGCCACGCGGCATCCCAGTGCACCAGGTCGGCGGCGGCGCCCTCGGCGACGTGCCCGATGTCGGTGCGACCCAACGACCGGGCGGCGTTCTCGGTGCACGCCGACAGCACGGCCGCGGCGTCGAGTCCCGCGGCGATCATGCGCCGCACTCCCTCGTCGAGGACGATCCCCGCGCCCGCGATCGTGCCGTCCGGGCGACGCCCCAGGCCGTGCGGGTCGTTCGCCACGGGCTCCCCGCCGAAGTCGAGCCAGGTGCCGGCGTCGAGTCCGGCCGTCACGATGGCGTCCGTCACCCCCACCGTTCGGCGCCCGGCGGTCGCGAGCACGAGCGACACGACGCTCGGGTCGAGGTGCCGGCCGTCGATGATCGTGCCGACGAAGAAGCGGTCGTCGGTGAGCACGGCCCCCGGCACCCCGGGCTCACGCGGCTTCAGGGGGCGCTGCGCGTTGAAGACGTGCGTGGTCATGGTCGCCCCGGCATCGGCGGCGGCGTGCACCTCGGCGGCGGTGGCGTCGCTGTGCCCCACGGCGACGACGTGGCCCTCGCCGCTCAGACGTCGGATGGCGTCGAGGGCACCGGGCAGTTCGGGGGCCAGCGTCACCGTGCGCAGCGCCGCGCGGGCCGCCGGGCGCGCCAGCAGCGCGTCGAGATGCGCCGGCTCGGGGGCGAGCATGTGCTCGGCGCGGTGCGCGCCCTTTCGCGCCGGAGACAGGAACGGCCCCTCGAGGTGCGCCCCGAGCACGCGGGCGACCGGTTCGTCGGAGAAGACATCGCGGGCCCGGCCGATCCGCTCGAGGGCATCGACCGTGTCGGGCAGGGGCGCGGTGATCACGGTCGGCTCGACCCCCGTCACCCCGTGCCGCGCGAGGCCCGTGAGCAGCGTCCGCCAGCCCGCCTCGTCGGCCGCGGCGACGTCGACGCCGAACGAGCCGTTCACCTGCAGGTCGAGCATGCCGGCCGACAGCACCCCGTCGGTCAGGTCGGAGTCGACGGGCTCCTCCCCCGTCGCCGGGCGGATGCGCGCGATGCGACCGCCGGCGACGTCGATCACGACGGGACCGACGAAGGCGCCCGCGATGAGGGCGCGCGCGGCGCGCAGACGCATCACAGCCCCTGCCCCACCGGCTTGCCGGCGTAGGTCGTGCGGTAGTAGTCGGTGAAGGCGAGCTGGCTCGCGGCATCCTCGTCGACCACGACGGTGGCGTGCGGGTGCAGCTGGAGCACCGACGCGGGCCAGCGCGACGACAGCGGACCCTCGACGGCCTCGCGCACCGCCTGCGCCTTGCCGCGGCCGAAGCCGAGCATGACGGCGTGGCGGCTGTCGAGGATCGTCGCGAGCCCCTGGGTGAGGCAGTGGGTGGGCACCTGGTCGAGATCGCCGTCGAAGAACCGGGCGTTGTCGTGACGCGTCCGCGGGGTCAGGGTCTTCAGCCGCGTACGGCTGGCGAGGCTCGACATCGGCATGTTGAAGGCGAGGTGGCCGTCGGTGCCGATGCCCAGGATCTGCAGGTCGATGCCCCCCGCCTCGCGGATCAGCTGCTCGTAAGCCGGGCCCGCCTCGAGGGGCGCGACGTCGAGATCGCCGGGGCCGACGATCGCCCCGGGGGCGAAGTCGACGTGCTGCTCGAGCTCGGTGCGGATGAACTCGCGATAGCGCTCGGGGTGCCCGGTCGGCAACCCGACGTACTCGTCGAGCAGAAAGCCACGGGCGCGGGCGAAGCTCAGTCCCTCGTCGCGGTGGCGACGCGCGAGCTCGCGGTACACCGGCAGCGGTGTCGATCCGGTCGCCAGGCCGAGCACCGCCGCGGGCGTCCGCCGCAGCAGGGCCGCATAGGCGTCGGCGACCAGGGTCGCGGCATCCTCGGGGGTGGGGACGACGACGACCTCCATCACAGCACCTCGATGATGTCGTTCTTGAGCGCCTCGGCCCGCGGGCCGAACACCGCCTGCACGTTGTCGCCGACCTCGAGCACCCCGGCGGCACCCAGCTGCTTGAGACGCGCGTGGTCGACCAGCGTGCGATCGGCGACCTCCATGCGCAGGCGTGTGATGCAGGCGTCGACGTGCGTGAGGTTGTCGCGCCCTCCGAACGCGGCGATCAGCTGTTCGGCGAGGGAGTCCTCGCGCGCCGCGACGGCGGCGGCGACCGGAGCGGATGCCGTGACCGGCTGCGACGTTCCCGCGACCGGGGCGGAGGTGTCGGCATCCACCACCGGAGCCTCCGTCACGGGGGCGGAGAGGTCCTCTCGACCCGGGGTGCGCAGGTTCCACTTCTTGATGACGAGACGGAACAGCAGGTAGTAGACGCCGAAGTAGACCACGCCCATGACCACCAGCAGCCACACGTTGTTCGCCGCGGGCGCGGTGCCGTACAGCAGCAGGTCGAACAGCCCCGCCGAGAACGAGAAGCCCAGGTGGATGTCGAGCAGGTACGCCACGGCGAGCGAGATGCCGGTGAGCACCGCGTGCACGACGTACAGCGGGAACGCGGCGAACATGAAGGCGAACTCGAGCGGTTCGGTGACGCCCGTGAGGAAGGCGGTCAGGCCCGCGGCGCCAAGGATGCCGATCGCCGCCTTGCGCTGGGCGGGGTTGGCGAGGTGGATCATCGCGAGCGCGGCGGCGGGCAGGCCGAACATCAGCACGGGGTAGAAGCCCGAGGTGAGGGCGCCCGCGGTGGGGTCGCCGGCGGCGAAGCGGGTGAGTTCACCCGTGACGACGCTGCCATCGCCCTTGGTGTACGACCCCTGCAGGAACCACACGTAGGAGTTGAGGATGTGGTGCAGCCCCACCGGGATGAGCATGCGGTTGGTGAAGCCGTAGACGAAGGCGCCCAAGGCGCCGGTGCCGCCGATGAAGGCGCCGAGGCCCGTCAGTCCGGTGTTGAAGATCGGGTAGAAGTAGCTCAGCCCGAAGCCGACGACGAGGCTCGCGAGCGACACGACGATCGGCACGAACCGCCGACCACCGAAGAAGCCCAGGTACGAGGGCAATTGGATGGTGTGGTACCGGTCGAAGAGCCAGGCGGTCAGCAGCCCGATGACGATGCCGCCGAAGACGCTGTAGTTGATCTGCACCTGCTCGCCCGCGGCTGTGGTCTGGCCCGCGAGGACGACGGGCGACATGGCCTTGAAGACGTTGGCGAGCACGAGATAGCCGACGACGGCCGAGAGCGCCGTCGACCCGTCGGCCTTCTTGGCGAAGCCGATCGCGACGCCGACGGCGAACAGCAGCGCCAGGTTGTCGAAGAGGGCACCGCCGGCGGCGCTCATCGCCTGGAAGAAGGGGCCGATGACCGGCAGGTCGATCTGACCGAGCAGGTCGGGCTGACCGAGGCGCAGGAGGATGCCGGCCGCCGGCAGAACGGCGATCGGCAGCATGAGGCTCTTGCCGAGTCGTTGCATCTGGGCGAAGCCCGGGATGCCGCGACGACGGGCGGCGGGGGCGGTGGTGGTCATGGCGGGTCTCTCTCGACGGTGAAGGAGCGGGTCAGACGGACAGGAGCGGGAAGCCGGGACGGATGCCGGCGTCGAGCGCGGCGAGGACGGTGACGTCCTCGGACGAGCGCTCGAGCACCACGACGGGGGCGATGGTCGCCCGTCCCGCGGCGCGGACCGCGGGGACGTCGTAGGCGATGATCGGGGTGCCCGCGCTCACGCGGTCGCCCTTGGCGGCGAAGACGGTGAACCCCTCGCCCTGCAGCTGGACGGTGTCGAGGCCCAGGTGCACGAGAACGGCGAGACCGTCGTCGGCGACGACGACGAAGGCGTGCGGGAACACCTGCAGGAGGGTGCCGTCGATCGGGGCGACCGCGTCGACGACCTCATCCGGCGGGTCGATCGCGACCCCGGGACCCATGACGCCCTGCGCGAAGAGCTCGTCGGGGACGGCGGACAGGGATCGGACGGTTCCCACGAGCGGGGACTGGATATCGGGCACGGGTGCTCCTCGGTGAGACGGCGGGTCAGCGGTCCGCACCACCGCTCGCGCCTAGGCTGGAGAGGAACGCCGTTCCTCCGCACGATCCGCCCACTGGCTCGGACTGGTACGTACCAGTGAAAGTACTGGCCCGGGGTGGGCGTGTCAACACCGAAAGTCGAAGCCGCCATGCCCCGACTCCGCGACGCCGACGCCCCGGCCACGACCGTCACGCCCGGCCCGATCCCGAAGCACGCGCAACTGCGGGCGATCCTGCTGTCGGACATCGGGAGCACCTGGCCCGCGCACGCCGCCATCCCCTCGGAGCGCGACCTGGCGACCCGGCACGGCGTCAGCCGCGCCACCGTCCGAGAGGCGCTGCGGCAGCTCATCGAGGAGCAGAAGCTGTACACCGTCCAGGGCAAGGGCACCTTCGTCGCCGGCGAACGCGTCCAGTCGCAGCTGCATCTGGCCTCGTTCACCGAGGACATGCGTCGCCGCGGGATGGTCGCCACCACGCTCGTCCGACGCGTCGAGCGGGCCACCCCTCCCCTGGAGGTGCGCGCGGCCCTCGGCCTGGACGAGGACGAACGGGCCTGGTCGATCGAGCGCCTGCGCCTGGCCAACGGCATCCCGATGGCTCTCGAAGCCGGGTGGTACTCGCCGCGCGCGGCGTCCGACCTGGGCGCACAGGATCTGGCCGGGTCGCTGTACGCCGTCCTCGCCGAGCGTTACGGCGTGCGCATCGACGCGGCCGAGCAGACCGTGTGGGCCGAGACCGTGGCCGACGGCGTCGCCGACGCCCTCGACGTCCCCGCCGGAACCGCCGTCCTGGTGTTCCGCCGCACCTCGCGCGCGGCGGGAGTACCCGTCGAATACGTCACGTCGTGGTACCGCGGCGACCGGTACCAGGTGCACATGGCCCTGGCCGGCGCCTGAGTCGCCGGCCGACCTCGCCGCGCGCGGCTACGCGACCGACAGCGTCTGCCGCGCGATCTCGAGCTCTTCGTCGGTCGGCACCACGAGCACCTCGACGCGCGAGGAGTCGCTGGAGATGCGACGGATGCCGCGCCCCCGCGCCGCGTTGCGCTCGGCGTCGATCTCGACGCCCGCGAAGCCGAGGGTGGCCATCGCCTCGGCGCGCACGGCCGCCGCGTTCTCGCCCACGCCCGCCGTGAACGAGATGACGTCGACGCCGTCCAGCTGAGCCAGGTACGCACCGGCGTAGGCGCGAAGGCGGTGGATGTACACGTCGAACGCGAGCCGCGCCGCCGGGTCACCGGCATCGCGGCGCTGGCCGATGTCGCGCATGTCCGAGACGCCCGCGATGCCCAGCAGGCCCGAGCGCTTGTTGAGCAGGGTGTCGAGGTCGGCGGTCGACATGTCGGCGCGTCGCGCGAGCTGTAGCAGCACCGCGGGGTCGAGGTCGCCCGACCGGGTGCCCATGACCAGACCCTCGAGCGGGGTGAGACCCATGGAGGTGTCGACGGAACGGCCGCCCTCGATCGCCGTCACCGACGCCCCATTTCCCAGGTGGAAGACGATCTGCTTGAGCTCGGCGAGCGGGCGGCCGACGAATGCCGCGGCGGCCTCGCTGACGAACTTGTGACTGGTGCCGTGGAAGCCGTACCGACGGATGCGGTGCGCCTCGGCGAGGTCGCGGTCGATCGCGTAGGTGTAGGCCTCGGGAGCGAGCGACTGGTGGAACGCGGTGTCGAACACCGCCACGTGCGGCACCGCGGGGAACGCCTTCTTGGCCGCGACGATGCCCGCGAGGTTCGCGGGGTTGTGCAGCGGCGCCAGGACGGACAGCTCGTCGATGTTGATCTCGACCAGGGGCGTGACCACCGTGGGCGCGAAGAAGCGGGCGCCGCCGTGCACCACGCGGTGCCCCACGGCGACCGGCGCGTACTGCTCGAGCGAGGGGCCGTGCGCGGCGAAGGCCTCGAGCATGACGGCGAAGCCCGCCGTGTGGTCGGGGATCTCGCGTTCGATCGTGACCGTGGCATCCGTCACCGTCGGCGCGGGTCCGTCGGTCGGTGCCAGAGCGGCGGCCTTGACCGTGTGCGTCGCGACGCCCCCGGCGCCGGTGGCCGTCGCGGGCTCGCCGATGCGCTCGACCAGGCCGACCGCGAGCACGCTCTCGGTGGCCATGTCGAGCAGCTGGTACTTGAACGACGAGGAACCGCTGTTGACCACGAGCACGACGCTCATCGCGCGCCTCCCTGCGCCTGGATTGCGGTGATCGCGATGGTGTTGACGATGTCGTCGACGAGCGCGCCGCGCGACAGGTCGTTGATCGGCTTGTTGAGCCCCTGCAGCACCGGGCCGATCGCGACGGCGCCCGCAGAGCGCTGCACCGCCTTGTAGGTGTTGTTGCCGGTGTTGAGGTCGGGGAAGACGAAGACCGTCGCCCGACCGGCCACCGCGGACCCGGGCATCTTGGCGCGGGCCACCGCGGCGTCGGCCGCCGCGTCGTACTGGATCGGGCCCTCGACCAGCAGTTCGGGGGCGCGTTCGCGCACGAGCGCGGTGGCGGTGCGCACCTTCTCGACGTCTGCTCCGGTGCCGGACTCCCCCGTCGAGTACGACAGCATCGCCACGCGCGGGGCGATGCCGAACTGCTCGGCCGTCGCCGCCGACGACACGGCGATGTCGGCGAGCTGCTCGCTGGTGGGATCGGGGATGACGGCGCAGTCGCCGTAGACCAGCACGCGGTCGGCGAGGGCCATGAGGAACACGCTCGAGACGACCGAGACCCCGGGCGCCGTCTTGATGATCTCGAACGCCGGGCGGATGGTGTGCGCCGTGGTGTGCGCGGCGCCCGAGACCATGCCGTCCGCGAGTCCGAGGTGCACCATGAGCGTGCCGAAGTACGACACGTCGGTGACGGTGTCGGCGGCCTGGGCGTAGGTGACGCCCTTGTGGGCGCGGAGCCGCGCGTACTCGGTGGCGAACTTGTCGACGTGGACGGCGTCGAAGGGGCTGAGCACCTCGGCGTCGCGGATGTCGATGCCCAGTTCGATGGCCCGGCCGCGCACCTCGATGGGCTCTCCCAGGATCGTCAGGTCGGCGATGCCGCGCGAGAGCACGGTGGCCGCGGCGCGCAGCACCCGATCGTCGTTGCCCTCGGGCAGCACGATGCGGCGGCGGTCGGTGCGGGCGCGGTCGACGAGGCCGTACTCGAACATCAGCGGGGTGACGACGCTCGGGCGCGCGACGCCCAGCTCGCGCGTCAGCAGCTCGGTGTCGACGTGCCGTTCGAACAGCGCCAGCGCCGTGTCGTAGCGGTGCTGCGAGTCGGCGGCGAGGCGACCGCGGGTGTTCATGATGCGCACCGCGGTGTCGTAGGTGCCGAGGTCGGTGGCGATGATCGGCAGCGGTGAGCCCAGGCCGTCGATCAGCCGGACGATCGCGTCGGGCAGCTCGAAGCCGCCGTTGAGCACGATGCCCGCGAGCGAGGGGAACGTGCCCGAGGCGTTGGCGAGCAGCGCCGCGAGCAGCACCTCGGTGCGGTCGGCCGGGATCACCACGACCGCGGACTCCTGCAGCCGGGGCAGCACGTTGACCATCGACATGCCGGCGACCACGACACCGAGCACCTCGCGCGTGAGCAGAGCCGGGTCGCCCTTGATCAGCTCGCCCTCGACCGAGCGCAGCACTCCGCGCACCGAGGGGGCGATCAGGAAGCGGTCCTCGGGGAGAGCCCACACCGGCACCGTGCGCCCCTCGGCCCCGGCGAACGGTGCGGCGTCGACCACCTGGCGGACGGATGCCACGATCGGGTCGAGGTGATCGGCATCCGCGCGATTGACGATGACGGCGAAGAGGGCGGCGCGCTCGTGCTGCAGCTCGGAGATCGCGAGCGAGGCGATCTGACCGACCTCTTGCGGCGTGCGGGCCACCGACAGGCCCAGCGTCTCGCTGTGACCCTGCTGCGCGCGACCGCCGAGGACGAGCAGCACGGGGGCGCCGAGGTTGGCCGCGATCCGGGCGTTGTAGGCGAGCTCGGCAGGACTGCCGACGTCGGTGTAATCGCTGCCGATGATGACCACGGCATCGCACCGCGCCTCGACGGCCTTGTACCGCTCGACGATGCGCGCCAGGGCGGCGTCGGCGTCGTCGCGCACGTCGTCGTAGGTCACGCCCACGCAGTCGTCGTACTCGAGGTCGACGCTGTCGTGGTCGAGCAGCATCTCGAGCACGTAGTCGCGCTCGGCGGTCGACCGCGCGATGGGACGGAACACCCCCGCGCGCGGCGTGACCCGGCTGAGGGCGTCGAGGACGCCCAGAGCCACGGAGGATTTGCCCGAATGACCTTCGGCCGACGTGATGTAGATGCTCTGCGTCACGCGTTCAGCCTATTGCGGGGCCCCGACATCGCTCCGGGGTTGCTTCGGCGTCGAGTCATCGTGACCCCGCGCGTCTAGGCTCGCGACCGTGACCTCTGACGCCCCCGGAACCACCGTCCCCGACCACCGCGGCCGCACGGGTCTGCACCTCACCGGCCGCGACCTCGACCGCAACCCGCGCGTGCGCGTCGACGATGTCGAGCTGCTCGCCGCCGGCTGGCACGTGCTGCGCGCGACGACCTTCCGCTACCGCGGCGACGACGGGGAGTGGGTCACGCAGACGCGCGAGACCTACGACCGCGGCAACGGCGCGACGATCCTGCCGTACGACGCGACACGACGGACCGTGCTGCTGACCCGGCAGTTCCGCTATCCCGTGTACGTCAACGACCACCCCGACGGCATGCTCGTCGAGACCGCCGCCGGGCTGCTCGACGACGACGACCCCGTCACCGCGATCCGTCGGGAGGCCGAGGAGGAGACGGGCGTCCGCGTCGACGACGTGCAGCACGTGTTCGACGTCTACATGAGTCCGGGTTCGGTGACCGAGCGCCTGCACTTCTTCGCGGCCGCCTACGACGGCTCCACCCGCGAGGGCGACCGCGGCGGCCTGATCGACGAGGGCGAAGAGATCGAGATCCTCGAGTACGACATCGACGAGGCCCTGTCGATGATCCGCGACGGCTCGATCCAGGATGCCAAGACCATCATGCTGCTGCAGTGGGCGGTGCTCGACGGGCCCTTCGCCCGCGGCTGACGCGCGAACGCACCCACGAGGAGCCCCCGCCGTCAATCTGGGCGGCGTCTGGGAGCACGGGTCCTACAGTCGGCCTCGTCGGCGTATGCGCGTCGACACGGGCGGACCCACCGCCATCGACCGGAGGACTCCCGCCCATGCTCACTGCCCTGAACCCCTTCGACGCCGCCTCCGTGCTGCAGGCCTTCGGCCCGTTCGTGCTGGGCGGCATCGCGCTGCTGGTGTTCATCGAATCCGGGGTGCTCTTCCCCTTCCTGCCCGGCGACTCGCTGCTGGTCACCGCCGCGATCCTGAGCGGTCCGCTCGGCATCAGCCCGTGGCAGGTCGCCCTGGTCGCCTCGATCGCGGCCCTCGCCGGCGACCAGGTCGGCTTCTGGCTCGGCCGCCGCTTCGGAAGGCGCCTCTTCCGCGACGACGCCAAGCTGCTGAGCACCGCGCGCCTGGCCGAGGCCGAGGCGTTCTTCACGCGCTACGGCGGTCTGTCGCTGGTGGTCGGTCGCTTCGTCCCCGTCGTGCGCACCTACGTGCCCCTGGTCGCGGGGACGGCCGACATGCCCTACCGCCGCTTCCTGCTGTGGAACGCGGTCGGCGCCGTCGGGTGGTCGTGCGCGATGACCCTCGTGGGGGTGCTGCTGGGCGGCATCCCGTTCGTGGCGCACAACATCGACGTGCTCGTGATCGTCATCGTCGCGGTGTCGGTGCTGCCGGTCGTCATCGCCGCGGTGCGCCGCCGGCGCAAGACGCACGGGGCCGAGCGGAGGGCCGACCGCCGCGAGTGAGCCGGGACCGGCATCCGGGCAAAGAAAAGACCCTCCGCGCACCCGGTAGAGCCTGGTTACCCTTGCTACGTTTCCGTCCTGGGGGAGTTGGCCTGGATGCCGCCACGCGGAGAGCCGAGTACAGCCTACCCGACGCGCGAGGCGTCTCCCACACGGCGAGGACGCGGGACGCTCAGTCCCGCAGGTCGCGCAGCGCCAGAGCGGCCGCGCCCAGCAGCGGACCGTCGCCGTCCAGGCCCGACCCCACGATGCGGCAGCGCCGGGCGTAGGCGTGCAGCGAGGCCGCCTGCGCCGCGGTCCGCACCTGGTCGACGTAGTCGGGCGCGACGTGAGCGAAGCCTCCGGCGATCGCGACCGCCTCGAGGTCGCACAGCGTCGCCGCCGCCGCGATGGCCTGGCCGACCGCGGTGGCCGAGCGCCGGACCGCGCGCACCGCGATCTCGTCGCCCGCCGCCCAGGACGCGGCGAGGTCGAGCCCCGTCTCACCCGCCCAGCCCTGCGCGCGGGCCCACGCGACCGTCCCCGGTCCCGCCGCGACGGCTTCGAGGGTGGATGCCACCACCTCGTTGCCCTCGAT
>NZ_QAJB01000125.1:0-8851 GCF_003061325.1 Microbacterium sp. HMWF026 | reverse complement strand
GAGCGCAGCCCTCATCATCGTGCTGGTCATCGTGCTGGCACTGTTCTTCGATTTCACCAACGGATTCCACGACACCGCCAACGCGATGGCCACGCCCATCGCGACGGGTGCGCTGAAGCCGAAGGTGGCGGTCCTGCTCGCGGCGAGCCTCAACCTGGTCGGCGCCTTCTTGTCGACCGAGGTCGCCAAGACCATCTCGGGCGGCATGATCCGCGAGGAGCAGCTGAGTCCCGACATCTTCCCGCCGATCATCTTCGCCGGCCTCATCGGCGCGATCACCTGGAACATGCTCACGTGGCTGCTGGGTCTGCCGTCGAGCTCGTCGCACGCGCTGTTCGGCGGCCTGATCGGCGCGACCCTGGTGGGTGTGGGTGCCTCGGCGATCGACACCGGCGTCGTGCTGAGCAAGGTGATCCTGCCGGCCCTGATCGCCCCGCTCACCGCGGGAGTGATCGCCTTCGTCGTCACCAAGATCGCCTACGGCGTCACCCGCCGCTACGACATGAAGGCCGACGGACGCGACGGCTTCCGCTGGGGGCAGATCTTCACGTCTTCCCTCGTGGCCCTGGCTCACGGCACCAACGACGCGCAGAAGACCATGGGCGTCATCACGCTCGCGCTCATCACCGTGGGGTGGCAGTCCTCGGCGAACCCCGACCCGCAGCTGTGGGTGGTGTTCGCGTGCGCGATCACCATCGCGCTCGGCACCTACATGGGCGGCTGGCGCATCATCCGCACGCTCGGGAAGGGCCTGACCGACGTGAAGCCCGCCCAGGGCTTCTCGGCCGAGACCTCGACGGCGGCGACGATCCTGGCATCCAGCGCCCTGGGATTCGCCCTCTCGACCACGCAGGTCGCCTCGGGCTCGGTGATCGGTTCGGGACTGGGGCGTCGCGGGTCGACCGTGCGCTGGAACACCGTGGGGCGCATCATGATCGGCTGGGTGCTGACCCTGCCCGCCGCCGGTGCCGTGGGAGCGGCCGCCGCACTCATCGTCGTGTGGCTGGGCGGTTGGGGCGTCGCGGTCGACGCCGTGATCGCGGTGGTCATCGTGCTGGGGCTGTTCCTGCGCTCCCGGCGCGACGAGGTGACCTCGGCGAACGCGATGAGCGAGGTCGCCGACTCCGGCGCGGCCGTCAAGGTGCCCCGCAAGCCCGGCCCCACCCGTCGTCAGCGCCGCCTGGATCGCGAGAAAGTCGGTAAGGACGCCTGATGCTCATCAACTGGGAAGCCTTCCTGCACGTCTTCGTCGCCGCCCTGGTCGGCGCGACGATCGTCGTGACCTCCTACGCCCTGGGACTGCGCCTGCTCGTGCGCGGGGGACGCCCGCCGCTGGTCGCACCGGCGGAGTTCACGGATGCCATCACCGTCCTGAGCGACAAGCAGCGGCGCCGCGCCGAGAAGGCGGTCGCCAAGGCGGCCAAGAAGAACCCCCTCAGCGAGGGGCAGAAGCGCGTGTCGCTGATCGGCGCGTACGCCTGCTTCGGCGTGTGCGCGGCGGCGGTGCTCGGCGCACTGCTGCTGATCCTGTTCAACCACTGAGCCGCGCAGCCGCCGGCGCGCGGGGTGTCGGAGCCCCTGCCTAGGCTGAGGTCATGGCATCCGTGCAGTTCGGTCAGCACGCGCCCGCGGCGCGCGTGATCCTCCACCTCAGCGACACGCACCTGCTCGGGGGCGATCGGCTGCTGGGCGACCGCTTCGACACGGCGAGGCACCTGCGCCGCACTCTGGCCGCCGCCGAGGCGACGGGGGTGCGACCGGATGCCGTGGTCTTCACGGGCGATCTGACCGACCTCGGCGAGCCCGAGGCGTACCGCGCGCTGCGCGACGCGGTCGAGCCGTGGGCGGCGCGATTGGGCGCCCCGGTGGTGTGGGTTGCGGGCAACCACGACGAGCGTCCCGCCCTGCGCGCGCACCTGCTGGACGCCCCGGCCACTGAGGAGCCCGTGACGAGCGTGCACGACCTCGGCGGGCTGCGCCTGATCGCGCTGGATTCGACGGTGCCCGGGTGGCACCACGGCGATCTCGACGCCGTCCAGCTCGAGTGGTTGCGGGCCGAACTCGCCGAGCCCGCCCCGCTCGGGACGATCCTGGCGCTGCACCACCCGCCGCTGCCCACGCACATCCCCTTCTTCGACATCCTCGAGCTGCGCGACCAGGCCGGACTGGCCGCGGCGATCGCCGGCAGCGACGTCCGGGCGATCCTCGCCGGCCACCTGCACTACTCCACCTCGGGCACGTTCGCGGGGGTGCCGGTGAGCGTCGCCTCGGCATCCTGCTACACGATGGACCTCGCGCGCCCCGCCGACGCCGTCAACGGCATGGACGACGGCCGGTCGTTCCACCTGGTGCACGTGTGGGACGACACCGTCACCCACGCGGTCGTCCCCGTCGTCGACGCCGAGTCGTCCGGCGTCTTCACCCCCGAGTGGACGGCGCGGATGGCCGCGCTCAGCCCGCGCGAGCGACTCGAGGCGTTCTCGCGCAAGCGCGCGCCCGGGCAATAGACGCGGCGGACGGTGGGGATCGCCCGACAGGCCGCGGCGTCCAGCGGCGGGGCGGAGCGCGGTGGTTAGGCTCGTTGCATCCCTGCTCGCCGTGACACCCACGAGGACCCCCACATGGCTTTGGACGCAATGACGCGCACCCGTACCGAGACCGACTCCCTCGGATCCCTCGAGATCCCCGCCGACGCGTACTGGGGCATCCACACCGCCCGGGCGCAGGAGAACTTCCCGATCGCGAAGCGGCCCATCTCGGTGTACCCCGACCTCGTGCGGGCGCTGGCGATGGTCAAGCAGGCGTCCGCCCGCGCCAATCGCGAGATCGGCGTGCTCGACGAGTCCAAGGCCGATCTCATCGACCGCGCCGCGCAGCGGGTCATCGACGGCGAGTTCCACGACGAGTTCACCGTCGGCGTCATCCAGGGCGGCGCCGGCACGTCGACCAACATGAACGCCAACGAGGTCATCACCAACATCGCCCTCGAGATGGCCGGACGCGAGAAGGGCGACTACGGCTTCCTCTCGCCGATCGACGACACCAACCGCAGCCAGTCGACCAACGACGTCTACCCGACGGCGATCAAGATCGGCCTGTCGCTCACCCTGCAGAGCCTGCTCGAGGAGCTCGCCCTGCTGCGGCAGTCGTTCCTGGCCAAGTCCGAGGAGTTCCACGACGTCCTCAAGGTCGGCCGCACCCAGCTGCAGGATGCCGTGCCCATGACCCTCGGGCAGGAGTTCCACGGCTTCGCGACCACGCTCGGCGAGGACTACAACCGCCTCACCGAGAACGCGTACCTGCTGTACGAGATCAACATGGGCGCCACGGCGATCGGCACGGGCATCACCGCCCACTCCGGCTACGCGGGTGCCGTCCTGCGCCACCTGCGCGCGATCACCGGCCTCGACCTCGAGACCGCGACCGACCTGGTGGAGTCCACGAGCGACACGGGCGCCTTCATGTCGTTCTCGTCGTCGCTCAAGCGCAACGCCGTCAAGCTGTCGAAGATCTGCAACGACCTGCGCCTGCTGTCGTCGGGCCCGCAAGCGGGCCTGGGCGAGATCAACCTGCCGGCGCGGCAGGCGGGTTCGAGCATCATGCCCGGCAAGGTCAACCCGGTGATCCCCGAGGTGGTCAACCAGGTGGCGTTCTCGGTGGTCGGGGCCGACATGACGGTGACCATGGCGGTCGAGGGTGGTCAGCTGCAGCTCAACGCCTTCGAGCCGGTCATCGCGCACTCGATCTACCAGTCGATCACGTGGATGCGTCAGGCCATGTGGACGCTGCGCGTCAACTGCGTCGACGGCATCACCGCGAACCGCGAACGCCTGGGCGCGATGGTGGGGTCGTCGGTCGGCGTCGTCACGGCACTCACCCCCTTCATCGGGTACGCGGCGGCCGCCGCCCTGGCCAAGACGGCGCTGCTGACGCACCGCAACGTCGCCGACCTCGTCGTCGAGGCGGGGCTGATGTCGCGCGAGGAGGTCACGAAGCAGATCTCGCCCGCGCGCCTGTCGGGCCTGCAGGCCGTGACCGCGGCGATCCCGATCGTCCGGTCGGCGGACAGCGTCGTCGAGGACTGATCCGCGGGGTCGCCGCCGCCGCGGGCGGCCGCGGCGCCGCGGCTGGCCCGGCGGCCGGCTGGCCCGGCGGCCTCGAGACAGCATCCCGCTGACAACTCGGTGACATTCTGCAACCGAGACGTCAGCCGGATGCTGTCTCGCGCGCTCGGAGCGCGGCGCCGGGCGTGCGCGGCGCCGGGCGGGCGCGGCGGCGGCCGGGCGCCGGGCGCGGGGTCAGTCGAGGATGCGGCAGTGCGTCGTGAGCTCGCCGATGCCGTCGATGCCGACGGTCACGGTCGAGCGGTCGCGCAGGAAGATCTGCGGGTCGCGCGAGTAGCCGGCGCCGCCGGGGCTGCCGGTGGAGATGAGCGTCCCGGGCAGCAGCGTCACGGACTCGGACAGCTTGTTGACGAGGGTGGCGACCGAGCGGACCATCTGGCCGGTGCTGGCATCCTGCACGGTGTGACCGTCGACGACGGTCCAGATGTGCAGATCCTGCGGGTCGGGGATCTCGTCGGCCGTGACGACGAAGGGCCCGGTGGGGGTGAAGCCGTCGAAGGACTTGCAGCGCGACCACTGCGCCTCAGAGAACTGGATGTTGCGGGCGGTGATGTCGTTGACCACCGTGTAGCCCCAGACGTGGTCGAGGGCGTCCTCTTCGGCGATGTCGCGACCGGGGCGCCCGATGATCACACCGAGCTCGGCCTCGTAGTCCACGGCCTCGCTGAGCGCTCGCGGCCACGACGTGGTCTCGCCGTGGGCGGTGAGCGAGTTCGGCCACAGCACGAACACCGTGGGGCCCGCGTCGGTCTTGAGCCCGAGCTCGCCGGAGTGCGCCGCGTAGTTCAGCCCCACGGCCAGGATCGACGGGGGAGCGAGCACGGCGGGGGCGAAGCGGATGCCGTCCAGGGGATGCCGAGGCGCGTCGTCGACGGCCGCGCGAACACGGGCGAGCTCGGCGTCACCCCCGGCGATGAGCTGCTCGAGCGTGGCGGGGGCGCCGTCGAAGAGCTCGTCGACGAAGCTGAACTCCTCGCCGTGGACGCTGACGAGACGAGGGGCGTGCGCCCCCTCGTGAGACCGGACGTGGGCGAAACGCATGCTTCCACGCTACCGGGCCGTACCCCGGGGCCGAGCCCGCAACCCTCGACGCCGAACAGACGGCCGACCCTAGGCTGAGCGCATGAGCTCCCCGTCGCCGCTGTCGCGGCCCGGTTCGGTCGAACCCACCCGCATCTCCACCGCGCCGCAGGCGGCGGTCTCCGCAGCCCCGCCCGGCTCACGTCGCGGGGGAGTGGCCCTGTGGGTCGTGGCGGTGCTGCTCGTTCCCCTGCTCGCGCTCCTGGTGCGCTACTTCACGGGGTTCCTCGGCACCGCGGCGACGTTCCTCGGACTGGTGCTGGCGGCGATCCCGTTCGTCATCGTGTGGTTCGCCGTGCGGTACATCGACCGGTGGGAGCCGGAACCGCGACGCCTGCTTGTCTTCGCGGTGGCGTGGGGGGCGATCGCCTCGGTCGTGATCGCCCTGGCCGTCGACCTGGTCGTGACCCTGGTGGCGGGACGTCTGCCCGAGGCCTTCAGCGCCGTCGTCCAGGCGCCGATCGTCGAGGAGATCGCCAAGGGGCTCGGGGTGCTGCTCATCTTCGCGTTCGCGCGTCGCGCGTTCGACGGCCCGGTCGACGGCATCGTCTACGGTGCGCTGATCGGCGCGGGCTTCGCCCTGACCGAGAACGTGCAGTACTTCGCGATCAGTTACCTCGAGGGCGGGTCCGCGCAGGTGGCGAGCACCTTCTTCCTGCGCGCCGTCCTGTCGCCGTTCGCGCACGTCATGTTCACCAGCCTGACCGGCTTCGCCTTCGGTCTCGCCGCGCGCCGGGGCCTGCGCGCGGGTGCGGCGCTGCGCTACGGCATCCCGGGACTCGTCGGCGCGATCCTGTTGCACGCCCTCTGGAACGGCTCGGCGACGTTCGCGAACTTCTTCGAGGTGTACGCGGCGCTGCAGGTGCCCCTCTTCGTTCTCTTCATCCTCGGCATCCTGGCCCTGCGGCGCGAAGAGACGCGCCTCACGCGCGCCCGTCTGGGCGAGTACGCCGCGGCGGGGGGGTTCACCCCGCAAGAGGTCGAGATGCTCGCCACGCCCGCCGGTCGACGGTCGGCGCTGGCGTGGGCGCGCACCCTCCCGGGGGACCGCACCGCGGTGATGAGGGGTTTCATCGTGGATGCCACCTCTCTGGCCGCCGCGCGCCAGCGCACCCTGTCGGGGCGCGACCCTCACGCACCGGCGACCGAGCGGTATCTGCTCGAGCGCACCACGGCGGCGCGGGCGGCGCTGCTGTCGCGATGACGCGCGCGGGGCGCGACAGTCCCGCCGGACGCCGGAACCGCATGAGGATGACGAGACCGCGCGCGTGTCGTCGCGCCGGCGTGCGGGCTCGGCGATCGCGTGCGGTCTCGGCGAACGAGCGGCGCGCACCGGGGTCTTGACACCGCCGCGCGGCGGGAGGACCATCGTCGTAGGCCAACTCAGCGCCCGGGAGACACGCAGGCATCGCCGCGGCACCGGGCGCTGAGTCTTTGTCCAGGGGACGTTCGCGAGGGGTCGGGCGTGCTTGGATGGACTCATGACTGATCGCACCAAGCCGGAGTTCGACGCTCCCAGCGGCCCCGCCCCCTCCGACCTCGTCATCCGCGACATCATCGTCGGCGACGGTGACGAGGCCAAGCCCGGCGACACCGTCACCGTGCACTACGCCGGTGTCGAGTACGAGTCCGGCGAGGAGTTCGACTCCTCGTGGGGCCGTGGCGAGAGCATCCAGTTCCCCCTCCGCGGCCTCATCCAGGGCTGGCAGGACGGCATCCCGGGCATGAAGGTCGGCGGCCGTCGCGAGCTCGTGATCCCGCCGCACCTGGCGTACGGCCCCGCCGGCGGGCACTTCCTGGGCGGCAAGACGCTCATCTTCATCATCGACCTGCTCAAGGTCGGCTGACCCGTTCGTCACCGGACGTTCACGAACCCGAGGGGCCCACGGCACCCTCGGGTTCGTTTTTTTCCTCGAGTGTGGAATACATTCGTCTGAATGGGAGTTTGATCCCGTCAGGACGCCGACACGGCTCCCCCGACCTTTAGGAGTGACATGACCGACGCAACCGCCCTCGACATCCCCGGCTACAAGACGGGCACCTGGGTGCTCGACCCCGCCCACAGCGAGGTCACCTTCTCGGTGCGCCACATGATGATCTCGAAGGTGCGCGGCACCTTCGGCGTCAAGAGCGCCACCATCGTCGCCCCCGAGAACCCCCTCGAGGCCACCGTCGAGGCGTCCGTCGACGTCACCTCGGTCGACACCAAGGACGAGGGTCGCGACCAGCACCTGCGTTCGGCCGAGTTCTTCGACGCCGAGACCTACCCGACGCTCGACTTCCGCTCGACCGGCGTGCGCCTCGAGGACGGCGACTTCCTCGTCGACGGCGACCTCACCATCCGCGGCATCACCAAGCCCGCCACCTTCTCGCTCGACTTCGGCGGCTTCGGCACCGACCCGTGGGGCAACTACAAGGCCGGCGCGACCGCCAAGACCGTCGTCAACCGCGAAGACTTCGGCCTCACGTGGAACGCCGCGCTCGAGACCGGCGGCGTGCTCGTCGGTAAGGACGTCACGATCGAGCTCGACCTGCAGCTCTCGCTCCAGGCGTGATCCGACCGCGACGCGCGTCGCGGTACTGATCGATTCGAAGACCCCGGGTGCTCGGCATCCGGGGTCTTCGTCGTCTCCGTCCGCCACCGGGGTGCAGGGACCGCGTCGCGGACGGGGGCCTACCCCGCGACCGCGCGGCGCCCGAGGCGAAGGCGCTGCTGCACGAGCAGGATGCCCACGAAAACCACCGCCGCGCCCACGGGCTCGTTCCAGCTGATGGTCTCGTGCAGCAACAGGATGCCGAGCCCCACCCCGACCACCGGAGTGATGTACGTGACGGTCGAGGCGCGGGTCGGTCCCCAGGCGCGCAGGGCGTTCTGGTTCCAGACGTAGGCGACGCCGGTGCCGAGCACCCCGAGGGCGATGATGCTGGCGGAGACGGGCAGGTCGAGGCGCATCGGCTCGGCGAGGATCAGCGGCGACAGCGCGACCATGATGGCCGCCGCCGGGGCGATGTACCCGAAGGCGAAGGCGACGCCCGAGAGGCCGGTGTCGCCGAGGAAGCGGCGCATGTACGCGAGGCTGAAGCCGTAGCACGCGGTCGCGGCCAACAGGGCGAGCTGGGCGACGGTGCTGTCGCCGACGTCGGCCACGGCCCCCGGCGCGATGATGACGACGACGCCGACGATGCCCACGCCGATGCCGACCAGCTGCCCGATCCCGAGCCGTTCGACCCGGAACGCCGCCCACGCCATGATCGCCGTCATGATCGGGGTCGTCGCGTTGAAGATGCTCGCCAGCCCCGACGACACGTGCTGCTCGGCCCAGGCGAAGAGCAGGAACGGCACGACGCAGAAGCTGACGGCCAGGACGACGAGATGGCCCCACGTGCGCCGGCCGCGGGGCAGGCGCTCGCGGCGGACGAGCACGATGGCGCCGAGGGCGAGCGCGCCGAACAGCAGTCGCCCGCCGGCGACCTGCGCCGGCGTCATGCCGGTGAGGGCGACGGCGATGAAGAGGAAGCTCGACCCCCACACGATCCCCGTGAGCACGAACTGCACGACGATCGACGCGGGGGAGGGGGAGGAGGGGGATGCCACGGGACCGACACTACGGTCGGCGCCCGTCCGAGCGCCCGTCGAGCGGATGCGA
>NZ_QAJB01000011.1:0-2381 GCF_003061325.1 Microbacterium sp. HMWF026 | reverse complement strand
GCGTCGGCCCAGGCATCGATGGCCTTCTGCTGATTGCCCGCGCGCGGCGGCGCGGGCGGGGTGAGGGCGAGGGGCAGCTCGTCCCACGTGACGCCGTCGACAGCGACCTCTTCGATGATCGCGCCGTCGTCGAGCACCTCGCGCACGGTCACCCGTCGCGCGCCGTGGATCCACCGCGGGCGGGTGTCGAGCGGGAAGGGGGCGGGCAGGTCGTAGACGGCGAAGGGTTCGGCATCCGCACTCAGCCGGGTTCCGGGAGCGACCTCGCCGCGCAGCTCGACGAGTCGTCGCTCGGAACCGCGTCCCGACTCGGCGATGTGCCAGTCGGTCACCACGCGCGAGCGCGCCGCGTCGACCACGACCACGTCCCGGGTCTCTTCCCACACCGACAGCGGCTCGCGCAGGCGCAGGAAGTGGGTCGCCCAGTAGGTCTTCTCTTCGCGCGGGTAGTAGTCGATCGCCGCGGAGGCGAGGCGCAGGGCCGTCGCGTCGGGCTCGACGGCATCCGCCGCCCAGCGGTGGAGGGCGGTGGCGCGGGGGGACGGTTCGTAGGCCTGCTCGTCGGGTTCGGCGCTGCGCGCGGGGACGGCTCCGCACTCGCGCGCGCGGTCGACCAGCCAGTCGCGCAGACGGCGGGTCGAGACGCAGTCGTAGCGGTTGTAGTCGGCGAGGTCGTCCAGGACGCGTTCAGCGCCCGCGTCGTCGCCGTCGGCGGCGAGCGCCCGCGCCTCGACGTACTTCACGATCGAATCGTCGCCGCGCTGCACGTCGCTCGTGCGCACCTCGTCGCCCATGTACAGCGGCTCGAGCTTCTTGATCGAGTAGGACCGCGACCCCACCCGCAGCGCCCGCCGGACGACGGGGTACAGGTCGACGAAGACGCCGTCGCGCAGGAGACGGTCGACGTCGGCCTCGCGCACCCCGAAGCGCGCCGCCATGGTGAGCAGGTGCGTGGGCTCGTACGGGGCGTAGTGGTAGATGTGCATGCCGGGGTACTGCCGGCGCCGCAGCGCGACCATGTCGAGGAAACGCTCGAGGGCCGCCCGCTCTTCGTCGAAGGTGTGCGCCCACAGGCGGCCGTACACCTCGCGGGTGTCGACCCACCCGAAGAGGTAGTCGATGCCCCAGTGCTCGCCCGCCCCCTCGGTGTAGAGGGGATCGCCCTCGAAATCGAAGAACAGATCGCCGTGGTCGGGGCGCGGGAGCACGCCGAGGGACTTCGGCGCGACGACCTCGAACGTCGGGACGGCGTGCAGCGGCGCCTCGTCGGACGGCACGCCCGCCGGGCTCTCGAGCTGCAGGCGCGCCTGCGTGCGCAGCGACGCGAAGGTGTCGGCGCTCATGGCCGCCGGACCCTGCGCGGCCGCCGCGAGCGCGTCGATCGTCGAGACGCCCGCGGCGCGCAGACGTTCGCGCTGGACCGGCCGCATCCCGGCGACCAGCAGCAGGTCGCGGTGGGCCACCACCTCGATCTCGCAGGTGGCGCAGCGGCCGCAGGCGATCACGTCGAGCTCGCCCCGCGCGTCGCCCCAGGCGATGACGGGTCCGGCGGCGCCGAGGCCCACCCGCCGGTCGGCGATGAGGGCGCGCAGGCGCGCTCGGCGCAGCTCGAACACCGGCAGCAGGTCGTCGACGCGGTGCGTGCTCGTCGTGCCGTCGCCGAGCAGCAACTGCACCTCGTCGGCGCGCGGGATGCCGAGCCGATCGAGCTGGTCGACGTAGGCCGCGAGCTGCATGAGCGCCGTGACGCGCGCGCGACGCGCGAGCTTGGTGTCCTGCACGATCCAGGGCCGCACCCCGCTGGGGTCGGCGGACGGCGAACGGACGAGGAAGTCGGCGAAGCCCACGAACTCGTCGGTCGCGAAGGCGGCCTGATAGACGACCTCGGCGTCGGGGTCGGACAGCGCCTCGTCGGTGAGACGAACCGCCTCGGCGAGCGCCGCGGCGTCGGACGAACGGGCCGCGGGGATCTCGCGCACCGCGTCGCCCAGGCGTTCGCGGTAGCGCTCGAGCACCCGCACCTCGTGGGCCGTGCCCAGACGCGCGGCCCGCTCGAGCGTGGCGTCCTCGGGGTCGTCGACGGCGGCGATGCGCCCGACCTTGGCGTCGATCGCCCGCAGCCAGGCGAACTCGCACTCGGCCGCCGCCTTGAGGTCGCTGGCGCTCCAGACGATCCGCCCGTCTTGCTCGATGTACCGCATGGTGTCCCACGCTAATCGGGGCCACCGACATCGGCGTGCGGCATCCGCTCCGAAGCCCGTCGGGACGAGGGGATGCCGCGGTGTCGGGCGCTGCTGACAGACTGGACGGGTGAGCACCGACCTGCCGTTCGAAAGCGTCTACCGGCACGGGTTCGCGCGGGTGGCCGCGTGCACCATCCC
>NZ_QAJB01000124.1:0-13378 GCF_003061325.1 Microbacterium sp. HMWF026 | reverse complement strand
CCGCCGCACGCAGCCCGTCCCGCGCGCAGCCCGCCGCCGCGCGCAGCCCGTCCGGCGCGGGCGCCCGGGTCAGACCCGGTCTTCGCCCGCCGCCCCCGCCGACAGCAGCGACTGCGCGCGCGCCAGGTGCTCGGCATCCACCGTCACGTCCCAGCGCTCGGCCTCGAAACCCTGCACCGACGAGAAGTCACGGCGTCCGCCGGTGAACGCGTGCCCGGCGAAGCCGAAGATCGCGCCCCACACGGCACCCAGCACGAGGCCCAGCAGCAACAGGCCGAGGAACCCGCCCGGGCTCAGCAGTCCGACGATCACGCCGATCATCAGGCCGAACCATGCTCCCGAGGCGGCGCCCAGGCCGGCGGCGCGACCCTTCGTCAGCCGCCCGGTCACCTGCTCGACGATGCGCACGCCGTGTCCGACGATGGCCGTGTGCTCGACGGGGAAGCCGGCGTCCGAGAGGCGGTCGACGGCGGCCTGCGCCCCCGTGTAGTCGGTGAAGCTCGACAGGACGCGGCGTTCCGGCGTGGCACGGGTGACGTCAGTCATGGTGGGGTTCCTTCCCTCGGGATCCTCACGCTAGGGCAGCCCGGCACGGGGCACGGGGCGCTTGCGCGCCGCCGGATGCCCGGGTAGTCGGACGAGGGATGCCGGGGTCAGCGCACCCGACGGGCGTAGACGCGATCGGGCAGCGCGAGCGCCAGTCCCACGATGGTCGCCACGGCGCCGATCACCGCCGTCACCGCGACGACCTCGACAGGGAACGCGCCGTCGCGCATCCCGGTCAGTCGCGCGAGGTCCCACGGCAGGATGCCGATCTGCTCGTTCCACGACCGGAGCGCGTCGCGCGCGCCCATCAGCGCGATCGTGGCGGCGGGCAGCGCGTAGCCGATGCCCATGCCGGCCAGGGCGATACCGCCCGCGCGGCGACGACCGAGCTGCGCCGAGAGCGCCCACCCGGCGGCGACGAACACCCACGCGACCAGGGCGAAAGCGATCATCAGGTAGAGGATGCGCACGGCCGGAAGAGCCCAAAGGTCGGGCCAGACCCCCTCGGGCCCCGACAGGGCCACCGCCACCAGGGCGACGACGCAGCGCAGCACCAGCGCGCCGCCGACGGCGGCGATGATGGGCCACGGCGAGCGCCGGCCCAGCAGCAGGCGCACGGCGAACGCGAAGAGCAGCCATCCCGCGATGGCCACCGCGACGCCCCAGAGCCCGTCGCGCGGCGTCTGCACGATGCGCGTGGTCACGAGCAGTCCGCCGGGCACGAGGATCATCAGCCAGCGGTCCAGCGGCAGCACGCCGAGGGTGGACTCACGTGCGCGCCATGGACGCGTCGAGGCGATCCAGGTGGCGCGGGCCGCGGCGGCGCCGGGGCGGCGGACCAGGCTCGTGCGGGCGGCGAGCATGCCGATGACCAGCCACGCGACGCCGAGGAGCAGCAGCAGGCGTGCGAGCCATTCGGTGGTGGCGTCGACCATCATGGGCACGCGCGTGAAGGGATCGACCAGCACCGCGATGACGGCACCGAAGGCCAGCAGGATGCCGCTGATGCCGAGCGCCACCATGCCTCGCCCCGCCGTGGTCGCCATGCGCCTACGTTACCGGCCGCAAGCTGAGGGTCCGCCGGTGCTCCGCCCGGTCACGCCGGTCGGTGGCGGCGGCCTCCGCCGCGGCCCGCCCCGAGCACAACGGCGGACGGATGCCGCGACGCGCCGAGGTGTCGGCATCCTGTCCGGAGTGTCGGCCCAACGGCCCGCTCCTGTGCACGGCCTGTCCGCGGGGGCACGGCCCGTCCGCGGGGGCACGGCCCGCCCGGGGCACGGCCTGCCCGGGCACGGCCCGTCCCCGGGTGCCCGCCCGTCGACTGGATTGTGTAACAATCTTGCCATGCTTCCCGCCCTCGCGATCCTCGCCGCGGCGCTGTGCTTCTCGACCACCGGCACCGCGCAGGCCCTCGCCGGCGTCGACGCCTCCCCCGTCGCGGTCGGGGCCGCGCGGATCGTCGTGGGCGGCGGCATCCTGGGCCTTCTCGTCCTCGCACAGCTCCGCCGCACCCGCCCCCTCTCCCCCGTGCGCGTCCCGGGCGGAACGACCTGCACGGCGATCCTCGTCGCGCTGGGCGCCGTCGGCGTCCTGGCGTATCAGCCCCTGTTCTTCCTCGGCACGCGAGAGAACGGCGTCGCCATCGGCACGGTCGTCGCCCTGGGCTCCGCCCCCATCGCGACGGGGATCGTGGATGCCGTGCGCCGGCGCCGCGCCCCCTCACCGCGGTGGATGCTCGCCACCGCCATCGCGCTGGCCGGTGTGGTGCTCGTCTCGGGCGTCACCGGAGGGGCGATCGCCCTCGCCCCCGGCGGCCTGCTCGCCTCGGCGGGGGCGGGGATGTCGTACGCCCTCTATACGGTGTGCGGCAAGGCGCTGATCGAGAGGGGGTGGAACTCCACGCGCGTCATGGGAACGGTGTTCGGCGTGGCCGCCCTCGCGAGCGTGCCCGTGCTCCTCGCCGCCGGCACGGCGTGGCTCGCGACCCCTGCAGGACTCGCCCTGGCCCTGTGGCTGGGCGTGGTCACCACGGCGGTGGCGTACCTCTTGTTCGGCTGGGGCCTGGCCCGCCTCAGCGCGGTCACCGTGTCGACCCTGACCCTCGCCGAGCCCCTGGCGGCGACCCTGCTGGGGCTTTTCGTGCTGCGCGAGCAGTTGACGCTCGTGAGCGGGATCGGCCTCGCGCTCATCGCGGTGGGTCTCGCCGTGGTGTCCGCTCCCGCGCGTCGGACGAAGGAGGTTCCGGATGCCACGGCCCCCGCGTGACGGGTCGGTCCGGGGCACCGCCGCCCCCGGGCCCCGCGCCGCCGACGTCCTCGCCGACGCCCTGCGCGCCCGCATCCTCTCGGGCGAGCTCGCCCCCGGCACACCCCTCCGCGAAGAGGAGCTCAGCGCGGCGCACGGGGTCTCGCGCCACACGGCGCGCACCGCCCTGGCCGCCCTCACCGCCGAGCGCCTCGCCACTGCCGAGCCATACCGCGGGATGCGTGTCTCGCTGCTCGACGACGACGCCCTGATCGCCCTGCAGCAGCTGCGGTGCGCGCTCGAGACCGAGGCGGTACGGATCGTGCGGGAGCGCGGCATCCATCCTCCCGGGGTCGACGACGCCCTCGACGACCTCGATCGCGCCGAGGCGGCGGGGGACTGGCCGGCCACGCTCGACGCGCACGCGCGGGTGCATCTCGCCCTCGTGGATGCCGCGGGCAGCCCCCGCATCGCCGAGGAGTACCGCCGGCTGGACGGCGAGATGCACCTGCTGCTCACGCACGTGCGACCCGCCTACGCGCCCGGCGCGCTGACGCGCGAGCACCGCGCCTACGTCGTCGAGGCCCTGCGCGACCCCGAGCGGGCCGTGCGCGCGCACCTCGCGCACTCGACGCGCGCGATCCTGGACGGCCGTCGCGGCGCCTGACGTCAGAGCGTCGGAGCCCGATCGCCCAACCAGTACTCGACGCCGCGGATGGGCGAGCGACCGTCGTCGGCGGCGTACTGCTCGTCGTGCGAGAGCTGAATGTCGAGTACGCGCGTGACGGGGTCGAAGAGCATCCGGTACTCGGTCGGTCGCGGAATCCCGGCTGCGGAGAGAGCGTCCTCGGCGTCGAAGAGATCATCGGTCAGCAGATCCTGCAGGCGCGAGACCCGCGCGGTATCGCCGGGGATGCCGTCGACCCGGCCGGGATGCCGCACGGAGCCCCGCTGGTCGACATACAGGTTGGCGAAGGTCATGCCCCGCTCGGACGAGGCGTAGATGTACAGAGCCCGCACATCCGGAGCACCCGCGACGAACTCCTCTGCGAGCGCGGTCCACGCGGCGAAGAGTCCGGCCAGGATGTCGGATTCCGCACTCACGACGACTGTCCCGCTCGGTCAGAACGGCTGCGGAGCACGATCCCCCAGCCAGTACTGCAGACCGCGCTCCGGAACCTTGACCGGGTCGTTCGCGTAGATCAGCTCTCGCGACAGGGTCATGTCCGTGCGGCGGGTGGCCACGTCGAAGGTGATGCGGTATTCCGTCGGCTGGGGCACTCCGATTTCGCTGAACTTCGCCTCGGCGGCACGGAGATCCTCGAACTGGAAGCGGTGGACACTGCGCACCCGCTCCACGCCGGTGTCGACGCCGACCACATCACTGGGATACCGGATCTCGCCGCCCTGCTCGAAGAACATCTCGGGGTAGACCGATCCACGCTCGGACGAGACGTAGATGTAGATCGTGGTGAGGTCGGGCGCTCCCTGGGCGTATTCGAGCGCCAGTGACACCCAGCTCGAGACGAGGTCGTCGAGGATCTGCTGCTCGGTCATGGAATCCATTCTGGTCACTGCGTGAAGAAGCGGTCGAGGGGGCGTCCGTTCACGAGGGATTGCACGTCGAAGCTCGTCGGCCGTCCATTCGCGTCGGTCATCAGCCGCACGTCGACCGACACGCTACCCGGCGGCTCGGCGCGCAGCGCGTCGGCCCACTGGATCTCGAGCTTGCGGTAGTCGCTCAGGTTGATCGACGACAGCTGGCTCACGAGGTTGTCGAGCTTCGGGGACCCGCCGAACAGGTCGCCCGCGAGGTGTCCGGCATGGTCGCCCTCGAGCTTGCCGGGGGTGTCGGGATCGTGCGGCAGGCGCCCCTCGTGCGTCTTGATCTGCAGGTCCTCCGCGTGGAAGCGGTCGATGTGGCCGTTCGCATCGGTGTGGTAGACGTAATCGTGCTCGCCCGTCTGATACCAGGTGTCGGGCAGGGGCCGCCCGTCGGGACCCATGTGGGTGCCGTCGCGGACGACCGGAAGCTCGTCGATGTCCGCCTGGGTCAGCGGCCGGTGCCCCTCGGGGGTCGACGAGCCGCCGCCGAGCCGTCCGCCACCGGCGGGTGCGGGCTCGTCACGAGGGAGGGATGCCGCGGGCGCATCCGCTTCGGGCGCCCTGGCCGCCGGCGCGTCGGGAGTCGAGCCGTGCGGCGTGGGCACGTCGGGGGTGGCGCCGTGGCCCGGCGCACGACCCCGCAGGCGCGTCGCGACCTCTTCGACGACACCGCTGAGGCGACGGAGCAGGGGGATCGCCTCGTTGAGCGAGCGCAGCAGCTTGGTCACGAACGACCCCACGCGCGCCGCCAGGGACGACACCTTCGTCACGATCTGGCCGATCGCGACCGGCGCACCGAACCCGACGGTGGCGGCGGTGGTGATCGCGGCGCTGATCGCGACGCCCACGACCTGGGAGATGGCATCCCGCACCAGTTCGTAGACGGCCTGCACCAGCATGGCGGCGATGTCGAGACCGCCGCTCACGGCACCCGCCCACGACCCGGTCGACGCGACGGAATCGGCGAGTTCCTGCACGTGGGCGCGATAGGCGTCGACGGTCGCGCCGCTCATCCCCTCGAGGTCGGACAGCCGATGCTGCAGGTCTCCTCCGACCTGCTGCAGCCGACCCGAGACGTTGGTCCACGTCTGCGCGAAGGCCTGCACCTCGGCGGCGTTGCCGGTGAGGTCCTGCAGCCAGCCGCGCAGCGGCTCGATGTGGTCGATGACCCAGCCGAGCCCGTTGGCGATGAGCGTGCCGATCGGATCGATGACGGCGCCGATGCCGTCGAGCACGGTGCTGAAGGCGGCGACACCTCCCTCGACCCAGTTGCCCGTCTGAAAGGCGTGCGCGAGGTCCGCGCCGTCCTGCAGCAGGTAGGCACCTCCGAACGCGGCGGGTCCCGCATCGACGGGGGCGGCGACCAGTGCGTTGTCGCTCATCGGCCGAGCTCCCGGTCGAGTGATCGGACGGTGTCGACGACGGAGTCCTCGTACGTCTGGAAGTCGTCGGCCACTGCGCGGATCTCACGGCCCGTCCGTTCGATCGCGCCCTCTCCCGCGTCGATGGCCGCCCCGACCGCGGCCGAGACGATCCCGACGGGGGGAACGAAGAAGCTGCAGAGGACGCCGAAGGCCCCGCCGGAGAGGTTGATCGACTGCACGGCCGACAACGCCTCGACGGCATCCGCTGCGAGTCGCTCCACCCCCGACGCGTGCTGTCGCAGCGTGTCGGTGTCGATGGCGATGTCGCTCATGGGCGCGGTCCCCCCGCGGGGGCGTCATCGGCGGCGTTCCGCGCCTCGAGCTGCTGCGCGATCGTCGCAACAATGGGGTCGTCGGCGCCCATGATCTCCGTCGTCGCCTCGAGCGTCTTCGCCCGGGCGGTGCGCGTGGCCTTCGCGACGAGTTCGAGGATCTCGGATGCCGCCTGCTGCTTGCAACAGTACAGCGCCGCGTCCGCGATGCGAAGGTCGCGCAGCACTCCCCCGGCGTCCACCTCGACGGAGAGGTCACGACGGATCGACACCGCCGACCCGCGGACCGCGTCGATCGATGCCTGCAGCGCCGGATAGCGTTCCGCTCGCTGCTGTGCGCGGCGGACATCGTCCTCGACGCGCGCGATCGCCTCGTCGGCTCCCCACATGGCCGTGCTCCCTTCAGCCTCTACGAGGATAGGTCGGCGGGCCGGGGCGCAGGATGAGAGTTCTCTCACCCGAGCGCGCCACGGGGCGACACACGTCGTCATGCCGCGCAACGCCCGCTCGCGTCGACGGCGGGGCGGGTTAGCGTGGTGCTCGCACACATCGCGGCGATCCGGGCGGTCCCGGGCCTCGGTTCATAACCGGAGGCGTGGCGGGTTCGACTCCCGCCGTCGCGTCGACACCCGGCGGGTCAGACTTCGGCGGGTCAGACTTCAGCGGGTCAGGCTCCAGCGGGTCAGGCTTCAGCGCGTCGAACCTCGGCGGGCGCGACCCCCGCGCCGGGGCGCCTCTTGCGAACCTCGCGCAGCACGATCTGTTCGGGGCAGACGGTCGAGAGGAAGTCGCCCACCGAGAGGGCGAGTCGTTCCCCGACCAGGGAGTACAGGATGCGGTTCGCATCCCGTCGCTCAGTGACGAGCCCGGCTTGCCGCAGCACGGCGAGGTGCCGCGAGATCGTCGGCCCGCTCGCGGCGAAGCGCCCGGCGATCTCGCCGGCCGCCAGCTCTCCGTCCTTGAGGTCCTGCAGGATCTGGCGGCGGGTGGGGTGCGCGAGTGCGGCGAAGATGTCGGATGCCGCGTCGGTCATGGCATCCAATCTAGCACCAGAGCTAAATAGCGTGTAGCTTCTTCGCTAAATAGCAAAGGAGTCATCATGGCAGTGCCGTTCCGCCCGATCACCCACATGGCGTCGATGATCGAACGCCGCTTGCTCGTGACGTACTCCCTCGATCCCGACACGGCTCGCGACCTGCTGCCTACCGGCCTCGCTCCGCAGATCATCGCGGGTCGGGCCGTGGCCGGAGTCTGCCTGATCCGCCTCGGTGCGATGCGGCCGGGGTGGCTCACCCCCGAGGTCGGTCACCGCAGCGCGAACGCCGCCCATCGCATCGCCGTCCGTTGGGACGGACCCGACGGCCCGCGCAGCGGCGTCTACATCCCGCGTCGACACACCGGCTCCCTTTTAGCCCGGGCCGTCGGCGGACGCCTCGTCCCGGGTGCGCACGCACCCGCGCGCGTGCGCTTCCGCGACACGACGGACGGGCTCGATGTCACCGTCGAGGCACCGGATGCCGAGGTACGCGTGACGGCACGGTGCGGGGACGACACCGCTTTCCGCAGCACACTGTTCGCCACACTCGACGAGGCCTCGGGGTTCTTCCGCAAGGACACCGTCGGTTGGTCGCCGACGCGCGCCGGCGACCTCGAAGGACTCACCCTCTCGACGAACGCATGGAGCGTTCGCCCCGCCGAGGTGACCGCGCTCCGCTCCTCCTTCTTCGAGGCCTTGCCCGCCTGTACCGCGCGTTTCGACCACGCACTACTGATGCGCGACGTCCCGGCACGGTGGACCCGCACCACCGAACCCGCACCGACCACCGCACGGCCTGTCATGCTGGACGGATGACCGCATCCGCTCCCCTCGACGTCCCCGTCGGCAGCGACGGCATCCGTCTCGGATCCTTCCTCAAGTTCGCCGGCGCCCTCGACTCGGGCGGTGACGCCAAGGAGGCGATCATCGACGGTTACGTGAAGGTCAACGGCGAGGTCGAGCGCCGTCGCGGTCGCCAGCTGCAGATCGGCGACGTCGTGTCGCTCGAGGGGCGCTCGTTCCGCGTGCAGGCCTGACGCCGCCGTGGAAGCCGGCGTACGATATACCACGGAGGTATAGAGGATGCCGGGTCGCTTCGACACCAGCCGCGCGGCGACGCTCGTGCGCGCCGCGCGCCTCGACAGCGGGTTGTCCCAGGCGGCACTGGCGAAGGCCGCCGGAATGAGCCAACCGCACATCGCCGCCATCGAGACGGGCGTCCGCGGCGTGAGCGAGAACATCCTGGAGCGTCTCCTGCACGCCGCCGACTACCGCCCGAGCATGGCCGTCGAGGAACATGCGGGTTCGATCGTCTCTCTCGGCGCGCGCCACGGACTGACGGACCTTCGCGTGTTCGGGTCCGTCGCCTCGGGAGCGGATCACTTCTCGTCCGACATCGACCTGCTCGCGCGGGTCGCGCCGGGGCGCTCGTATCTCGACATCGCGATGTTCCAGAACGCCGTCGAGAATCTCACCGGGTTCCCGGTCGACGTCGTCGTGGACACCGAGAACCGCCCCGCGTTCCTCGACGACGCGCAGCTGGTGGCCCTGTGACCGACGTCCCGCCCGGATCGGGGAAGTTCACCCGGATCCCCCGCACCAGCGGGAGCCCCGGGGTCGATGTCCGCGCCAAGCTCCGCGACAGCGTGGAGGCCATCGAGGCGTTCCTGCACCACGCGGTAGCCTCGGGACGCGACGCATTCCGTCGCAACTCCCCCGCCTACGCCTCTGGCTCGATGGCCGTGATCCGCGCGGCCGCCCTCTTCGAGACCGGCGAGTTCGACGACCTGCTCACCGAGACCCCCGCGGATGTGCGCCGGGCTCTGCGCACCCTCCGTAACACCGCCTCGCACTCCGGCTATCGCAGCATGGATGACGACCTCCTCTGGCTGACACTCACTCGAGACCTGCCGCCCCACGTCGCTTCGTGGCGACGCGCCGCCTTCGACTGACCCGGCCGGAACGCCGACCGCCCGGCATCCCCTCGAGAGGCGGATACCGGGCGGCGGGGCGAGCGACGATCAGTGCTCGTCGTAGTGGTCCGTGTGCAGCGCGTGACGGTGACCGTCGTGGACGTAGTCGGCGTGGTCGCCGTGCACGACCTTCTCGTGGCCGCAGTCATCTCCGTGCCGGTGCTCGTCGATCGAGTGCTCGGCGTGCGACTCGTGCTCGTCGTAGTGGTCGCCGTGCAGGGCGTGACGGTGCGTGCCGTGCACGTAATCGATGTGGTCGCCGTGCTCGAGCTTCTCGTGGCCGCAGTCGTCGCCGTGGGCGTGTTCGTCGACGGAGTGCTCGGCGTGGGTCTCGGCGATGCTCATGAGGTTCTCCCGTGGTGTTTCGGTTTCCGGACAGCACGCGCGCGCACCGTCCACGACGACCCCACGACATCACGCACCATGAGCCCGATCAACCCCTCGCCGGACTTCGGGAACGGTTCTCGTTCGCGTTATCGCCCGGCGCAGCCCGTCACCCCTGCCGCCCCTTGAACCGGGGGTTCTGCTTGTTGATCACGAACACCTTGCCGCGGCGGCGCACGACCTGCGCACCGGGCTGTTTCGCGAGGGATCTGATCGACGCGCGGACCTTCATGGCATCCTCCTTGTTGATAACCGTTCTCAACAACAGGGTAGGGTGAACACCACTCCCCGACAAACGGAAGGTGGATGCCATGCCCCGCACGATCGCCGTCATGGGCGTCTGCGCACCGGAGCGCCGGGCCTACGCCGAGCGCACCGCCGTCGCCCTGGGCCGTCCCCTGCACCTGCTGCGCACCGCTGATCTGCGCTCCGCCCACGCGCTGCCGCACCCTCGGCCGCGAATGGGCGAGGACCCCGCCGTCGTCGACCTCTCCGCCGACGTCGATCTGATCCACGCTCTCGTCGCTCGGGGCGGCGCCGAGGTCGACGCCGTGTGCATCGTCGATGCCCGGCACATGATCGGCGACCTGCTCGACGATGCTCCCCTCGTCCCCTCGGCGCGCGCGGGAGACCCTCGCGCGGACGTCGGCGCCCGCGCGCGCCAGGCCGCCCTGGCGCTGGAGCTGGCGACGCGCATCGTCTGGGTCAACTGGGAGCTCGTGCCCACCGCGGCCCTGGCCGTGCAAATGTCCCTCGCCTCGCACCTCAACCCCACCGCGACCGTGCGCCTCTCACGCGATCCGCTGGGCGACCTGCAGTCCCCCGCGGCGCACGACGGCGAGCTGCTCGAGCGCGCCGGGTGGGTTCGCGCTCTGAACGACGAGCACGACCCCTACATGCGCGACAACCGCGTCGCGACGATCCGTTACGACCAGGTGCGCCCGTTCCACGCCGGCCGACTGTCGACCGCCCTCGACCAGCTCGACGACGGCGCCGCCGGCCGCCTCGTGCGCTCCGCCGGTTTCTGTCGCCTCGCCTCGAGACCCGGCATCCTCGCCCGCTGGGAGCACGTGGGCTCGGCGATGTGGATCGAACCGCTCGGTGCGGACGACGGACGCATGGGCCTGGGGCAGGAGCTCGTCTTCACGGGCCTCGACCTCTCGGCGCCGCGCCTCGCGCACATCCTCGACCGCGCCGCTCTCACCGACGACGAGCTCGCCGCCGGTCCCGCGGCGTGGGCGTCGTTCGACGATCCGCTTCCCGCCTGGCCCGCGAACGCGCCGTCGATCCCGGATGCCGGCGACTGACGCCATCGGCGAGCCGACGTGCACCGTGACGAACGACCGTCCGCGCGCGAGGGCGTCGTGTCAAGCCGGTTCGGGTCGGATGCCGTCAGGAGCACCGTGGAGGCATGAGCACTCCTGACATCCCCACCCGCCACTCCGACGACGCGCACGCCGATTCGGCCGCCCCCACCGACGCCGTGACCGACGAGGTCCGCGAGGACGCCGCCGAGGCCGAGGAGCACGTCGACCTCGACGACCACACCGGTGACGCGGTCGACGGCTCCGCCGATGCCGGCGCCCCGGCCGACGACCCGGGATTCCCTGCCGCCGAGGGACACGCCTGAACCAGCTCGAGCGGGGCACCCCCGGGCGGGGTTCCCCGGCCGGGGAGTGAGCTCGCGGTCATGGTGCGCGCCGGTCTCGGGGCGCCGAGCGTGAGCACCCATCCCGCCCGGTGCCGCCCCAGACCGCGGTGCCCGTCTGCGCTCAGGCGATGCGCGTCCCGGGCGGAAGACGCCGCGCGGGCGTCCGGGTCCGGGCGATGCCCCAGGCCATCAGCCCGCCCGCCAGCGCGAACTGCACGATGAGTCCCACGAACCAGCTGGGCGCCGTTCCGGCGATCTGGTCCGCGGGCGCAGTGTCCTGCTGCTGCTGCTGCGAGTACGTGACGCACCCGTTGTACTCGATCCGGGGTTCCGGCGGGATCTGGGCGAGGCGCACGCCGTAGGCGATCTGCGAGAACAGGTCGCGCGGCCAGCCGAACTCCTCGTCGTACGTGGGCGGGGTCGCGTCGGCGAGGATCACGAACGGGTTGGCCGCCAGCACTCCCCACACGCGATCGAAGCGCGGGACCTCGTTCACGGTGCTCGTCTCGACGCATCCGACCTCGCCGAGCGAGGGACAGCCGTCGGACTGTTCGGGCGCGTACGGATCGCATGCCGGAGGGATGGCCGCGTAGTCCACCTCGCGGGTCACGGCCTCTTGCGGCGAGCGCAGAGCCGCGCCCCCGAGTCCGAAGACCAGCAGCGTTCCGACGGTCAGCGCGGCGACGATGAGGTACGTGCTGGCGACCGAGAACAGCGGACGCGCGAGGACCGCGCTCAGCCCCACGCCGATCGCCGCGACCACGGCCACCTCGACGACGAGGATGAGCAGCGAACTGAAGATCACGAGGGGGTTGAGCGAGCCCGCGAGCACGGCGACGAGAAGGAAGGGCAGGGCGACGACCAGGAACGCCAGCCCCGAGATCCACGCGGCCAGGAACTTACCGACCACGATCTCGGCCGTCGTCGCCAGGGTGACCTGCACCGGGGCGAGAGTCGCGGCATCCCGATCGCCGTTGACGGCGCTGCCGCTCAGGGTCGGCGAGACCAGCAGCACCAGTAGCAGCACGAGCATGATGACGAGCGAGAAGAACAGCTCGTTGCCGCCCTCCCACAGCGCGAACGACGCGAACGACAGCGCCAGCAGGCCGATGAGGATCACGGCGAAGACGCCGAGCAGCACGTACCAGGCGACCGAGCGCACGCGCTGACGCAGCTCGATCCCGACGATCGTGCGCAAGCGGAGGAGGTTCACGAGAGGCTCCCGTCGTCGCGGTGATCGGCTGAGGGCGGTGCGGGCGGCGCCTCGGACCGCAGGTCGAGGAACGCGTGCTCGAGATCGCCGACCGCGGGCGCGAACTCGACCACGGCGACGCCCGCGCTCACCAGCGCGCGCAGGCCCGCGAGGGCCGCGGCCTCGTCAGTGAACGGCACGAGCACGTCGCGACGGTCGATCCCGACCTCGTCGACTCCGCGACCGAGCGCTGCGGCGATGTCGGCGCGAGCCGCCTCGGTCGAGCCTGTCGCGTCGGCGAGCAGACGGACGCGCCAGGGGCGGACGCGCGTGGCCGCCGCGGCGACGCGATCCCCGCCCACGGTGCGCCCCTCGAGCAGGAAGACGGCGTCGTCGACCACCTCTTCGAGCTCGGACAGGACGTGGCTCGAGATGAGGATCGTGCGTCCCTCGGCCGCCAGTCGCCGCAGCAGCACGCGCAGGGCGATCCGCGCCTGGGGGTCCAGGCCCGAGGCCGGCTCGTCGAGCAGCAGCACCCGAGGGTCGTGCACGAGGGCGCGCGCGAGGGCGAGCCTCTGCTTCTGTCCCCGCGACAGCACGCGCGCCGGTGAACCGGCGAGCGCGCGCAGGTCCACGAGGTCGAGGAGCTCGTCCGCGCGGGCGCGCGCGGCTTCTCGCGGCAGGTCGTACAGCTGCGCGGTCGCGACCAGCACCTCGCGCGACGTCAGGCTCGGCCAGGCGCCCAGGGAGTCCGGCATCCATCCCAGGATTCGCCGCACCCCGGCGGGATCCGCCACCGGGTCGACACCGCCGATGCGCATCTCACCGGCGTCCGGTCGCAGCAGCGAGGCGAGCATGAGCAAGAGCGTCGTCTTGCCCGATCCGTTGGGCCCGACCAGTCCCGTGACGCGTCCCGGAGCGGCGGTGAACGTCACCTGCTGCACCGCGTGAACCGCGCCGAACGACCGTCTGACCCCCGTGACGTCGATACCGGCATCCATGGCCCCACCCTAGGGCGGGGCCCCGACGTCCATCGGGCGGCCCCGGGGGC
>NZ_QAJB01000123.1:0-5934 GCF_003061325.1 Microbacterium sp. HMWF026 | reverse complement strand
GGGCAGGGCGGGGGCATCGGATGCCGCGGTCAGCTCGTGCGCGTAGAGCACCTTCTCGAGAGTCGGGGTCACGGCGTAGAGCGCACCGCTGACGGCGGCGACGAAGATGAACGGTCCGACGAGGATCCCGGCGAAGAAGTGCAGCCTCCGCAGCAGCGGAGTGAACCACCCTCGCGGCCGGGCGGACGAGGTGGTCGCCGACGCGGGGGCCGGGGTGGTGGCGGTCATGAGCGGACCGCAGTCGGGACGATCGGGGCAGGGGTGTAGCAAGGCATGGTCGTGTCTTCTCCCGGGTGCGCGCGGCACCCGTCCTCCGGCGGCGCGCGTGCGCGGCCGGGCCCCGCGCCGTGGCGACGGGGTCATCGATGAGGGGCGTCCGCGGACGGCGGACGCGGGACGGCCGCGGTGGGCGCACGAAGCGCCCGGCTCACGGCCGGACGCCCCACCCGTCAGAGAGGTGGAGCGGGGGTCAGGATGCCGCGACCGGCGGCCCGCGCCGCCCGATCGACCGGACGAGCATCAGGACGAGGGGACGTACCGCCACGGCGTCGACGGCGAGCGTCCGGCGCACGGGGGCGGGTCCGAGCGCGGCCGCGATCAGCGCCACCCGCGCGCGGACCCATGCGACGCACCGGTCTGCCAGCTCGCGCAGCAGCGCGAAGGTGCGTTCGGCCCGGTGGAGCGCGACGGTGGTCGCGACCGCGGCGAACAGGTGTCCGGCGCTCATCGTGGCATCCATCGACGCCACCGGAAGAGGCGCACCGGATGCCGCGAACACGGCGCCGTGCACGTGGCCCGCGGCGCCCGGGTCGTACGCGCCCAGGACGAACAGCCCGTGGAACAGCACCTGGCTGAGCGCGACCGCGATGCCGAGTCGCAGAGCCGAGAGCCGCCGTCCCGCGAGGGCCGTGCACGCGACGAACGACAGCGCGAGCGGGACGAGTACGCCCAGCGCTCCGGGCACCTGGCCCCCGGCCGAGACGTGCGACAGCAGCGCGACGAAGGTGGCGACGGTCGCCGCGGCGGCGCCGCGCCCGGCGCGCGCGGCCCGTGCCTGTCGTCGCATAGGTCTCATTGTGTCAGTCCCCCGCGCGGCGCCGTCGCGCGGGGGTGCGCCCCTAGGCTGAGGCCACCGACCCCTGGAGGATGCCGTGTCCCGACCCCGTGTCGTCATCGCCGGTGCGAGCGGCTTCGTCGGCCGCGCACTGGCCCGCGCCTTCGAGGACGACGGCTACGACGTCTTCACCGTGGGACGCTCGGGCTCGGCGGTCTGGGGCGACGACGCCGCGATCGCCCGGCTGGTCGACGGCGCCGAGGTGCTGATCAACCTCGCCGGCAAGATCGTGTCGTGCCGGTACACCGACGCGAACCGCGACGAGATCCTGCGCTCGCGGGTCGACACCACGCGGGCCCTGCACGCCGCGGTCACCATCGCCGCACACCCGCCGCGTGTATGGATGAATGCCTCCACCGCCACGATCTACCGCCACGAGACCGCGCGCGGGAACGACGAGGTCGACGGCGTGATCGGCGAAGGGTTCTCGGTCGATGTCGCGACGAGCTGGGAGCGGGCGTTCTTCGCGGGCGACCTCGCCGCCACGCGGCGCGTCGCGCTGCGCATGGCCATCGTCCTGGGCGACGGACCGGCGACCCGCATGCTGCTGGCACTCGGCCGGCTGGGCCTGGGCGGCCCGCAGATCGACAGCTGGTGGTTCCCGCACCGCCGGTACCGCGGCATCGGCGCCCGGCCGACCGGACCGGTGCGCTCGACCTGGCACCGGACGCGGGGGCACCAGCGCTTCAGCTGGATCCACATCGACGACGTCGTGGCATCCGTCCGCTTCCTGCGGGACCGCGACGACCTCGAAGGTCCCGTCAACCTGTCGGCTCCCGGCGTGAGCGACAACCGCGAACTCATGCGCGAGGTGCGTCGGGTCTCGCGGATGCCGTTCGGCCTGCCGGCGTTCCGCTGGATGCTCGACCCGGCGATGGCCCTGTTGCGCAACGAGCCCGAGCTCGTGCTGAAGAGCCGGTGGGCGGTCCCCCGCGTGCTGACCGAGGCCGGCTTCGTCTTCGGTCACCCCGCGCTCGGGCCCGCTCTGGATGCCGTCGCGGCGGTGCGACGACCCCGCGCGCGCGACATCTTCTCGGCGTGAGCGCGGTCCCGTGCGGGGCCGCCGTGTCAAGAGTGCTGCGGGTGCGGCATCCGGGGGTCTAACGTCGGATCACCACGAACTCAGGAGGCGGCCATGGCCGAACACGACCACGACGAGCAGGTCAAGGGACACGGCACCGGACCCGAAGAGGGGCAGTACACCGATGTCCAGCTGCCCGACGGGACGGCCGACCGCGGCAGCGCCGACCTTCCCGGCGAGTACGTCGACCGGCAGAACGCCGACGGCAGCGAGGACCGCCCCCGCGCCGACGAGGCGGGGGCCTACACCGACGTCGAGCTCCCGACCGGTGACGAATCCCGCGAGGACCTCGAGAACCCCGGCGAATACACCGACCGCGATCGCTGAGCCTTCCGCCTGACCGCGTCGTGCCCGGGCTCACCCCGTGCGCGTCGCGACTGCGCGCTGGAGGTGTCGAACCGCTCCGAGGAGAACCCGATGGCCGACTCGTCCGACATCCGCCCCATCACGCCCGACGACGCCGGCGAGGTGCTGACCATCCAGCGCGCCGCATTCGCCAGCGAAGCACTGATCTACGGCGACCCCGACATGCCGCCGCTCACGCAGACGCTGGAGGAGCTGCACGCCGAGCTGGTCGACAACCTGGGCTGCGTGGCCCTCGCGGACGGGCGCATCGTGGGGGCGGTGCGCGCCCGCCTCGACGGGGACCTGCTGCTCATCGGCCGGCTGGCCATCGCCCCCGACCAGCAGGGCGAAGGGTGGGGCACCCACCTGCTGGCGGCGGTCGAGCAGCGCGGACGCGACGCGGGCGCCGCCCAGGCCGAACTGTTCACCGGAGCGCTCAGCGAGGCCAACCAGCGTCTCTATGAGCGCGAGGGGTACCACCGCAGCGAGATCACGGACGACGGCGAGATCTTCTACCGCAAGCCGCTCACCGACTGACGCACCTCTGACGCCAGGCCTTCGAGCCCGCCGACGGGACCGGCCCGGAACGCCGAAGGGGCCGCCACCCGAATCCGGATGGCGGCCCCTTGTCGTGCGGATGCTTACGGCGTCGGCATCCCTCCGTTGACGTTCAGCGTCTCACCGATGACGTAGCTCGACTCCGCCGACGCGAGGTACACGTACGCGGGGGCGAGTTCGGCCGGCTGACCCATGCGTCCGAGCGGGGTCTCCTCACCGAACTCGTCCACCTTCTCGTCGGGCTGACCGTCGGTCACCTGCAGGGGCGTCCAGATCGGGCCGGGCGCGACCGCGTTCACGCGGATGCCCTTGGGCGCGAGCTGCTGACCGAGGGCCTTGGTGAAGGTGTTGATCGTAGCCTTCGTCGAGGCGTAGTCGACCAGGATCGGTGCCGGCGAGTACGCCTGGATCGAGGTGGTGTTGATGATGGTCGAGCCCGGCTGCAGGTGCGGCACGGCCTCTTTGCAGATCCAGAACATCGCGTAGACGTTGGTCTTGAACGTGTCGTCGAACTGCTCGTCCGAGAGCGTCGTGACGTCCTCGTTGAAGAGCTGCTTGCCGCCGTTGTTCACGACGATGTCGAGTCCGCCGAGGCCCTCGACCGCTTCTTTCACGAGGGTGCGCGCGTAGTCGCGCTCGCGCAGGTCGCCGGGGATCTGGACGACGGTGGCGCCGGCGTCGCGCAGGATGCCGGCGATGCGATCGGCATCCACCTTCTCCTCGGGCAGGTACGACATGGCGACCGAGGCGCCCTCGCGGGCGAAGGCGATCGCGGTGGCCGCGCCGATGCCGCTGTCGGCGCCGGTGATCAGGGCCTTGCGCCCCTTCAGGCGGTCGCTGCCGACGTAGGTGTCCTCGCCCAGCGCGGCCTTCGGGGTGAGCTCGGCGTCAAGGCCGGGCTCCTTCGCATCCTGGGACTGCGGATCGATGTCGGCGTACAGCTTCGAGGGGTCGGTGAACGTGTACTGCGAAGTCATGGCGAGTCCTTTCGAGGGGATGCCGGGACGAGACCGTCCCGACGGGTGCGGGGAGCGCCGGGTCAGCGATCCCCGAGATCGGCGTCGTCGACCAGGTCGCGGATGACCAGGGCGGCGTTGATGAGGGCCAGGTGGCTGAGCGCCTGCGGCAGGTTGCCCCAGAAGGCGCCGTCCGACTCGGCGATCATCTCGGAGTAAACGCCGACATCGTTGCCCTGGGCGACGAGCGCGTCCATCGCCTCGATCGCCTCGGCGTGGCGTCCGACGCACGCCAGCGCGGTGGCCCGCCAGAAGGCGCAGGCGACGAAGGTCTGCTCCTCCTGGTCCATACCCGTGTACCGGTAGACCAGGTGGTTCTCGGTGGTGAGGCGTTCGGTGATGGCATCCAGGGTCTTCGACATCCGCTCACCGCGGTCGAAGCCGGTGGGGGCGTGCAGCAGCACCGAGGCGTCGAGGTCGTCGCTGCCGGGGGCGAGGGTGTAGGCCTGCAGGTCGTCCGACCAGCAGCGTTCCTCGACCCAGCGGTGGATCCGGTCGCGTTCGGCGCGCCAGCGGTCGCCGTTGTCGGGGATGTGGCCGCCGTCGGCGAGCCACTGCGCGTCGTCGAGGGCCTTCCAGCAGCCCATCTTCGACGAGGTGTAGTGGCGCAGTTCGGGCAGCTCCCACATGCCGGAGTCCTCGCGGCGCCACAGGTCGCACGTGCGGTCCGCCACGTCGGCGAGCAGCCGGCCGGTCTGGGTGTCGAGGCGGTTGCCGGCCTCGACGTACGTGCGGCACAGGGCGATGAGGTCGCCGTAGACGCCGAGTTGCAGCTGCCCCTGTGCGGGGTTGCCGGTGACGACGGGCTGGTTGCCGTTCCAGCCGGGCACTTCGTGCTTCTCGAGGCCGATCTCGGCATCGCCGTCGAGGGTGTACATCACCTGCACCTCGGGGCCGTTCCTGCGGATCGTGCGCAGCAGCCACGAGATCGCGGCGTGCGTCTCTTCGCGCAGTCCGAAGCCGACCCAGGCGTGGGCCGTGTAGGCGAGGTCGCGCACCCAGGCGTAACGGTAGTCCCAGTTCTTGCCGCCGCGCGGGTTCTCGGGAAGAGAGGTGGTCGCCGCGGCCGCGATGGCGCCCGTCGGGCTGAACAAGAGAAGCTTCAGGGCGAGGGCGCTGCGCTGGACGTCGTCGGCCCAGGGCCCCTCGTACGAGAACTCGTCGGACCACATGGTCCAGCCGCCGATGGTGCGGTCGATGCCGCGGTCGACGTTCTTCGCGTCGGGGATGCGCAGGGGCTCGCCCTCGGTGGCGGCGATGACGAGCAGGTGGCGCGACCCCTTCGAGGTGGTGAAGCCGCCGTCGATACTCGCGTTCTCGCTGTCGGGGTCGCCGTTCAGGCCGTGCTCGTCACCGGTGACGGCGAGCGAGACGTGTCCGATGCGCATGATCGAGAACCCGTCGATGCGTTCGGTCCACGGCGCCGCCGAGCGCAGCATCGTGCCCGGCTGCACGCACCAGGCGAACTCGACCTCTCCCTTCACCCCGTCGACGCGTCGCGCCAGTTCGGCCCACGGCAGACGACCCGCGATACCGGTGACCATCGCGTCGGTCACCGTCGCCACGCCCGTATCGGTGGTGAAGGTGGTCTCGAGCACGTTGGTGCGGGGGACGTAGCGGCGCGTGACCGTGTACTCCCCCACCGGGGCGAGTTCGATGCAGCCGCCGGCGGATTCATCCACTAGACGCGCGAACACGGGCCGCGAGTGGATGTTCGGCAGCGGCAGCCAGTCCACCGATCCGTCGAGCCCGATCAGCGCGACCGTGCGTCCATCGCCGATGGCGGCGTAGTCGCGGAGGGGCCGGGAGGGCGGTGGCGG
>NZ_QAJB01000122.1:0-1401 GCF_003061325.1 Microbacterium sp. HMWF026 | reverse complement strand
CCGTTCCCCCGGCAGGGGGGTGGATGCCGTTCCCCGCGCCGGGGCACGGCATCCCCTCCCACCTAGGCTGGACGGGTGGACACCGCCGAGCTCACCGCCCTGCTGACCCCCGAGGGGCTGCGCCTGCTCGACGACGTGGGACCCATCGATTCCACCGACGACGCAGCGCGCGCGGTGTCCAGACTGCGTGCGGCGGGGCACTCCCCCGCCCTCGTCTCGGCCGTGGTGGGGCAGGCGCGCCTCCGCGTCCGCGCCGCGGCGAAGTTCGGCGCGTTCGCCGATCGGATGCTCTTCACCCGCGCGGGCCTCGAGCAGGCGACGCGCCTGCCGATCGCCGCGCGTCACGCGGGGCGCTTCCGCGACGCCGGGATCGCAAGGGTCGCCGACCTCGGCTGCGGCATCGGCGGCGATGCCCTGGGCCTGGCCGGGCTCGGCATCCGGGTGCACGCGGTCGACGCCGACGAGGTGACCGCCGCCATCGCGGCGTACAACCTCGCTCCCTTCGCCGACGCGGCGACCGTGCAGCACGCGCGCGCCGAAGAGGTGGATCTGAGCGGGATGGATGCCGTCTGGCTCGACCCCGCGCGCCGCACGGCCGGTCACTCCGAGACGCGGCAGGTGGCCTCGAGCGAGTGGTCGCCGTCGCTCGAGTGGGTGTTCGACCTGATCTCCCGCGTGCCCGGCGGCGTGAAGCTCGGGCCGGGCTTCGACCGCACGCAGATCCCCGACGATGTCGAGGCCCAGTGGATCAGTGCCGACGGGTCGACGATCGAGCTGGTGCTGTGGTCGGGGGCGCTCGCGCGCGAGGCCGTCCGCCGCGCGGCGCTCGTCGTGCGCGGCGGCGAGGCGTGGGAGCTCACCGCCCCGGCCGATACCCCCGACGCCGAGCCGCGCGAGCTCGGCGCATTCGTGCACGAACCCGACGGGGCCGTCATCCGCGCCCGGCTGATCGGAGAAGTCGCGAGGGCGCTGGATGCCGGCATGCTCAGCCCCGGGATCGCCTACCTCACCTCGGACGCGGCGATGACGAGCCCGTTCGTGTCGTCGTTCCGGGTGCGCGAGCAGCTGCCCGCCGACCCGAAGAAGCTCGCCCAGGCGCTGCGTGCACGCGGCATCGGCACGCTCGAGATCAAGAAGCGCGGCGTCGACGTCGACCCGGCAGTGCTGCGCAAGAAGCTGTCGCTGCGCGGTGACGAGTCCGCGACGCTCCTGCTCACCCGCGTGGGATCGAAGCGCCTCGCTCTGCTGGCCGACCGCGTCTGACGGGGGCTAGACGACCGCGAGCTGCGAGAAGCCCCAGATCAGCCATCCGGCGCTGAACGCCACCGACAGCAGCGCGAGGGCGAGAGCCCACCCGGCGAGTGTGCGACTGTCGCGGGGCCGGCGCAGTGAGACCAGCGC
>NZ_QAJB01000121.1:0-1048 GCF_003061325.1 Microbacterium sp. HMWF026 | reverse complement strand
GTCGGCCATGAGGTGGCCGCGCACGCGGTAGGAGTTGATGAGCTCCTGGACGCGGGCACTCTTGTCGATGCGCTCCGAGATGTCGACGCTGATGTCGGCGGCCCAGTGGATGGGCGCGTACGGTATGCGCAGCGCGGCGAAGATGTCGTCGTAGAAACCGCGCTGGCCGATGAGCAGCTCGTGCACGATCTTGAGGAATTCACCCGAACCGGCACCCTGGATGACGCGGTGGTCGTACGTGCTGGTGAGCGTGATCGTCTTGCCGATCGCGAGTTCGTTGAGCGTCTTGTCGCTCGCGCCCTGGAACTCGGCGGGGTAGTCGAGGGCCCCCGCGCCGATGATGGCGCCCTGACCGCGCATGAGGCGGGGCACGGAGTGCACGGTGCCGATGCCGCCGGGGTTGGTCAGCGAGATCGTCGTGCCCTGGAAGTCGCCCGGGGTCAGCTTGTTGTTGCGGGCGCGGCGCACGAGGTCTTCGTAGGACGCGAGGAACTCGCCGAACGTGAGGGTGTCGGCGCGCTTGATGCTGGGCACCAGGAGAGCGCGCGTGCCGTCGGGCTTGGGCATGTCGATCGCGATGCCGAGGTTGACGTGCGCGGGGGCCACGACCGAGGGCTTGCCGTCGACCTCGGCGTAATACACGTTCTGGCTCGGGAACTGCTTGAGCGCCTGGATCAGCGCCCACCCGATGAGGTGGGTGAAGCTGACCTTGCCGCCGCGCGTGCGGGACATGTGGTTGTTGATGACGATGCGGTTGTCGATCATCAGCTTGGCCGGGATCGTGCGCACACTCGTCGCGGTGGGCACCGTGAGCGAGTCGTCCATGTTGGACGCCAGGGCCTTCGGCATCCCCTTGAGGACCGTCACACGGTCTTCTTCGGTGCTCTCGGAGCCGGCCGAGGGCACCGCGTTGGGGGCCTGCGCCGGGATCGGCTGCGGCTTGGCGGGCTTGGCGGTGGTACGCGCCACGGGCGCCTGACCGACGACCGGGATCGGCGCCGTCACGGGCTTGGGTTCGGAGGGGGCCGCCGACTGCGCGGCCGGAGCC
>NZ_QAJB01000120.1:2904-17301 GCF_003061325.1 Microbacterium sp. HMWF026 | reverse complement strand
TTCGCAAACCGTCGACGTCGACGGTCCCCGTCATGTTAGCGCTCACAGTCACTGTCACAACAGGGTCGTCGCAACGGAGTGATAACGACCCGCGCATCCCGAAACGACCGACGGCCGGGGCCCGCCGTCCACCACGACGGCCGCGACGCGCGCCGCGTCAGCGCGAGGAACGCGTGACGGGTCGCTCGATGGGCGCGGAGTCGCGCACGATCAGACGCGTCGGCAACGGCGTGCTCTCGCTCACCGTGTCCGGTTCTTCGACGGCGAGGAGCACCTTCTGCATGAGGATCTCGCCGAGGGCGGCGAAGTCCTGGCGGACGGTCGTCAAGGACGGATAGAGGAACGCCGCCTCGGGCACATCGTCGATGCCGACCACGCCGACGTCCGCGGGAACCCGCACCCCGCGCTCGCGAAGCGCCGACAGCACGCCGATGGCCATGTGATCGTTCGCGACGAAGATGCCCTCCCCCGGTGCGATGTCGGCCTCGCCGGCGATCCGGTAACCGCTCGCGGCCGACCAGTCGCCGTGGACCACACCCATGGCTTCGCTCCGGGATGCCGCCAACTCATCCCTCCAGCCCCGCAGACGTTCGACGGCGTCGGGGTTGCGCGCTGGTCCGGCGATGTGGCGGATGGGGCCGTAGCCCGCTTCGCGCAGGTGCCGCACGGCGCTGCGCGCGGCGCGGTACTGATCGATCGCCACCAGGCGCGGGTGCGGGCGGCTGGTGGTCGCGACGGCGACGAGCGGGATGTCGAGTTCGAGGGCCTGGACCGCCGCCAGCACCTCGGTGTCCACCACGATGAGGACGATGGCATCCACTCGCTGCTTGAGAAGACCGTCGATCGCGGAGCGCACCGCGGCGACCTCGTTCTCGGGCGAGCTGATCGCGTCGACGTTGTACCGGGCGGCGCGGGCGGCGAAATTGAAGTTCATCGCGATCGACGACGGGCCGTAGTCGACCGACCCCGGCTGGACGAGGCCGATGGTGCGGGTGCGTCGCGTGACCAGAGCGCGCGCCGCCGGGGACGGGCTGTAACGCAGCTGGGCGATCGCCTGCTCGACGCGGGCGCGGGTCGCCGGGCGCACGTTCGGCATGTTGTTGAGCACGCGCGACACCGTCTGATGGGACACCCCGGCGAGCCGTGCGACGTCGAAGATGTTGGCGGTACGTGCGGGTTTGTCGTCAGTCATCGGCGCCCGCCTCCGGGCTCTCGGGCTTGGCCACGAGAGCCAGGAGGGCGTCAGGTGTCAGGTCGACGGCGGGCACGATCTGCGCGACGACGCCGTCGCGCATGACCGCGACCAGGTGCGCGACGCGCAGCACCTCGTCGAGCTCCGCTGAGATGTAGATGATCGAGAGACCGTTGTCGGACAGCTCGCCCACCAGGCGCTGGATCTCGGCCTTGGCGCCGACATCGATCCCGCGCGTCGGCTCGTCGAGCACGATCACCCGCGGGGAAAGCGCCAGCAGTCGCGCGAGCAGCACCTTCTGCTGGTTGCCGCCCGACAGCGTCGACACCGGTCGGTCGATGTCGGCGGGTCGGATGTGCAGCGCCTCGACCCAGCTGTGCGCGAGCTCACGGCGGCGGGCTGTGCTCAGCCGGTGGAAGATGCCGCACTGCGCCTGCAGCGCGAGGCTGATGTTGTCGAGAACGCTCAGATCGCCGATGACGCCCTCGGTACGACGGTTCTCGGACGAATAGGCGATCCGCTGCGCGATCGCGTCGCGCGGCGAGGTGAACCGGACGGGCTGCCCGTCGATCGTCACGTCGCCCGTCGTCGGGCGGTCGACGCCGGTGAGCGCGCGCGCCAGCTCGCTGCGGCCGGACCCGAGCAGGCCCGCCACCCCGATGACCTCGCCCTCGCCGAGATCGATGTCGGCCTCTCTCAGACGAGGGCCCGAGGCGATCCCGCGCGCACCGATCACCGAGGGGCTGTCGTCGTCGTCGAGCACGCGTTGCCCGATCGGCGCGAGCGACGAGGCCGCGGCGCCCAGCATCTTCTCGACGAGGTCGATACGCAGCAACTCGCGCGTGGCGTACTCGCCCACGAGGCGGCCGCCGCGCAGAACCGTGACCCGATCGCAGATCTCGTAGACCTGGTCGAGGAAGTGCGAGACGAAAACCACCGCGATACCGGTCTCTTTGAGCTCGCGGATGACGCGGAAGAGCTCGGCGACCTCATCGGCGTCGAGGCTCGAGGTCGGCTCGTCGAGCACCAGGACCTTGACGTCGACCGACACGGCCCGCGCGATCGCGACGAGCTGCTGGATCGCGAGGGGGTGCGACGACAGCACCGAGGCCGGGTCGACCTCGACGCCGAGCGCGGAGAGGGCCGCTGCGGCGTGCTCGCGCATCGCGGCGTGATCGATGATCCCCCAGCGGCGGGGCTCACGACCCAGCCAGATGTTCTCGGCGACCGTGAGGTTGGGCAGCAGGTCGATCTCTTGGTAGACCGTGGAGATACCGGCGGCCTGCGCCTCGGCGGGGGAGGAGAAACGGCAGCGCACCCCATCGACCAGGATGTCGCCGGAATCCAGCCGCAGTGCGCCGGTGATGGCCTTGATGAGCGTGGACTTGCCGGCGCCGTTCTCGCCCATGAGCGAATGCACCTCGCCGGCGCGGAGCAGGAAGTCGACGCCCGACAGGGCCGACTCGACGCCGAAACGCACCGACGCCCCGCGCACCTCGAGGAGGGGCGGGGCGACGGTGGCGGGCATGAGGTACATCATGCCTCGCGCGACGCGAGAGCGCTAACACCGCGGGGCGTGTTTTCGGCCGCCGCGGCGCGAGCGGGTCAGCGACTGAGGGCGGAGCGCGAGACGATCACCCGCTGGACGACCACGAAGAGCAGCAGAAGCGCACCGACCGTGATGCGGGTCCACGACTGCTCGGCACCCGAGAACGAGATGATCGTGCGGATGAGGCCGTAGACGAAGACACCGATCATGGAGCCCACCACGAACCCGCTGCCGCCCGTCAGCAGCGTGCCGCCGATGACGACCGCGGCGATGGTGTCCAGCTCGGTGCCCACGCCGTTCAGCGGGTAACCCGCGCCGGAGTACGCCGTCAGGACGATCCCCGCGAGACCGGCGCAGATACCGCTGATGACGTACACCGCGAGCTTCGCGCGCACCACCGGAAGACCCATCAGACGAGCCGACTGCTCGTTGCCGCCGACCGCGTAGACGGTGCGGCCGAAGCGCGTGTAGCGCAGCACGAACGCGGCGAGCGCGACCGTCAGCAGGGCGATGATGCCGGTCGGGGTGATGTACCACCCCGCGAACGAGAAGCGCGTCGACTGCAGCCACAGCAGGCCGTCGTTCTCGACCTTGATGGACTCGAGGCTGACCACGAAGGCGAGGCCGCGGGCCAGGAACATGCCCACGAGCGACGCGATGAACGGTTGCACGTCGAAGAATTGCACGAGCACGCCGATGAGCAGGCCGATCGCGGCGCCGATGAGCACCATCGCGGGGATCGCGACCGCGACCGGCACGCCGTCGCCCAGCATCTTGGCGCAGAGGATGCCGGTGAAGGCCATGACCGCCCCCACCGACAGGTCGATGCCCCCGGTGAGGATGACGAAGGTCATGCCCACGGCCAGGACGAGCAGATACGCGTTGTCGAGCAGGATGGACGACAGGATGCGGTTCAGCTGGAAGTTCGGGAAGTACCACATCGAGCCCGCGATCATCAGCACGAGGATGACGACGGCGGCGAACACCGGGACCCACGAGATGTGGCGGCTGAGGAAACGGCGGTACGAGCCCGCGGGGGACGACGCGACGCGTCGGTCTTCAGTGAGAGTGACCATCAGGACAGCACCTTTGCGTCGGGACGTCGGGTGAGGGGACGCAGCGCGTTGCGACCGGCCGTCTGGAAGAAGGCGCGGAAGCGAGGCGACTGCAGGAGCACGACGATGAGCACGGCCGCGGCCATGAACACCGGGCTGACGGCGGGCGGGACACCCAGGAAGGTGATGGTGCTCTTGAGCGTCTGGATCGTGAACACGCCCACGACGGTGCCCGCCAGGCTGAACTTGCCGCCGGCCAGCGAGGTACCCCCGAGGACGACCGCGAGGATGGCATCCAGTTCGATGTAGAGACCGGCGGCGTTCGCGTCGGCCGCCATGATGTTCGAGCTGTAAAGGATGCCGGCGATACCGGCGAGGGTTCCGCTGGCGATGTACGCGCCCCAGATGATGCCGCGGGAGCGGACACCGGCCAGTCGGCTCGCCTCGGGGTTGATGCCGACGGCCTCGGTGAGCATGCCGAGGGCCGTGCGACGCTCGAGTACACCGACGATGACCACCGCGGCGATCGCGACGAAGAAGGCGAACGGCAGACCGAAGACGTAGCCACCGGCGATGAACTTGTACGGGTCGCTGTTGATGGTCGTGATGAAGCCGCCCGTGATCAGCAGGGCGACGCCGCGGCCGGCGAGCATCAGCACCAGGGTGGCGATGATCGGTTGAATGCCGAGCACCGACACGAGGAAGCCGTTCCAGACGCCGAGCAGCAGGGCCACTCCGACGGCCGCGGCGATGGCGGTGAAGACCACGCCGAGGTTGCCGGGATCCGGCGAGGCCTCGATGACGGTGAGGGCGACCGCACCGGACACCGCCATGATGGCGCCGACCGACAGGTCGATGCCGCGCGTCGCGATGACCAGGGTCATACCGAGGGCGACGAGCATGAGCGGAGCGCTGTTGCGGAGGATGTCGATCAGCGACCCGTAGAACTGTCCGTTCTGCATCGTGATGCTGAGGAACGACGGGCGCGAGATGGTGTTGACGGCGATCAGCGCCACGAGGGCCGCGATCGGCCAGACGAGGCGGTGGCTGAGGAATTTCTTCATGCGATCTTCTCCCGATCGGACGACAGTGTCTCGGGCGTGGGGTGCGGTCCTGCGGCGGTGACCGCCTCGGACTGGCCTTCGGCGATGTAGGCGACCAGCCCGTCGAGGTCGACGTCACGGGTGGCCAGCTCGCCGATCTTACGACGGTCGCGCAGAACGGCGACACGCTGAGCGAGACGCAGCACCTCTTCGAGCTCCGAGGAGATGAAGATGACCGCCAGTCCCTTCTCGGCGAGCTCGGCCACCTTGCGCTGGATGTCGGCCTTGGCGCCGACGTCGATGCCGCGGGTCGGCTCGTCGAGGATCAGCAGCTCCGGGGCGGTGGCGAGCCACCGCGCGAGCAGGACCTTCTGCTGGTTGCCGCCGGAGAGGTTGCGGATGAGTGCGTTCGGGTTGGCCGGGCGCACGCCCAGCGCGGTGATGTACTCGTCGACGATCGCCGCCTTCTCGGCCGCGCTGATGCGGCGCAGGGCGCCGCGACGAGCCTGCACGCCGAGGATGATGTTCTCGGCGACGGTCAGGTCGCCGACGATGCCCTCGGCGCGACGGTCCTCGGACGAGAACGCGACGCCGCGGTCGAGGGCGTGACGCGGAGAGCCCAGGCGTGCGCCGGTACCGCTGACCTCGAGGCGACCGTCATCGGCGCGGTCCGCGCCGGCGATGAGACGAGCGAGTTCGGTGCGGCCCGAGCCGAGAAGACCCGCGAGACCGACCACCTCGCCGGGATAGACGTCGAGGTCGACCGGTTCGAGGGCGTTCTTGCGGGCGAGCGAGACCGCGTGCAGCACGGGGGTGCCGGAGCGGTCGATGGCTCGCTCGGCGCTGGCCGAGATGGCATCCAGTTCGCCCAGCTCGCGCCCGATCATCTTGGCGACGAGCTGTTCGCGGCCGAGCTCCTCGACGGGGTACTCCCCCACGAGGGTGCCGTTGCGCAGCACGGTGAGTCGGTCCGAGATCTCGTAGATCTGGTCGAGGAAGTGCGAGACGAAGAGGATCGCGACACCGCGATCGCGCAGATCGCGGATGACGCCGAACAACTGCTCGACCTCACCGCGGTCGAGGCTCGAGGTGGGCTCGTCCAGCACCAGGACCTTGGTGTCGACGACCATGGCGCGACTGATGGCGACGAGCTGCTGGACGGCGATCGAGTGGCTGGCGAGGATCGACCGCGTGTCGATGTGGACGCCCAATTCGGCGAGGTACTTCGCGGCGGCGGCGTGCGTGGCCTTCCAGTCCAGCATGCCCGCGCGGCGGATCTCGTTGCCGAGCATGACGTTCTCGCCGACCGTGAGGTTCTGACAGAGGTTGACCTCTTGGTAGACCGTCGCGATTCCCGCGGCCTGAGCGTCGGCGGTGGAGCGGAACTGCCGCTCCTGCCCGTCGACGCGGATCGTCCCCTCGTCGATGCCGTAGACACCCGTCAGGGCCTTGATGAGGGTGGACTTTCCGGCGCCGTTCTCTCCCATGAGGGAGTGGACCTCGCCGGCGTAGAGCGTGAAGTCGACGCCGTCGAGCGCCTTCACACCGGGGAACTGGATGCTGATGCCGCGCATGGCGACGACGGCAGCACGTTCGGAAGTCATGTCCGACCGCTTTCTGAAGAGTCATGGGGTGTGCGGGGCCGGTCGGGGAGTCCGGCCCCGCACACCGGGGGAGGTTGCGTCAGGCGTCGGGGAACGCCGTCAGCGGGGGGTGTCTGGATCAGTAGGGACGGCTGTCCAGAACCTTCTTGGCCTGCTCCTGGTCGAAGGCCTGGTCCTCGACGATGTACTGCTTGTCGACGGACTCACCGGCCACGACCTTCTTGACGACCTCGGCCGTCTTCTCGCCCAGCAGGGGGTTGCACTCGACGATGTAGTTGAACTCGCCGTTGGCCAGGGCGGTCATGCCGTCCTTGACCGCGTCGATCGTGACGATCTTGATGTCGGTGCCGGGCTTGAGACCCGCGGCCTTGATGGCCTCGAGGGCGCCGAGGCCCATGTCGTCGTTGTGCGCGAAGAGCACGTTGATCTGCGAGCCGTACTTCTGCAGGAAGCCCTCCATGACGGTCTTGCCGTCGGCCCGGGTGAAGTTACCCGTCTGCGAGTCGAGCACCTTGATGTCGGTGCCGGCGATCGCGGAGTCGAAGCCCGCGGCGCGGTCGGTCGCGGCCGACGAACCGGTCGTGCCCTCGAGAACGACCAGGTTGGTGGGCGTGGAGCCGAAGTTGTCGGCGACCCACTTACCTGCGGTCTCGCCCTCCTTCTTGAAGTCCAGGCCGATCCAGCTGGCGTAGAGGTCCTTCGACGCCGAGACGGTGCGGTCCTCGAGGATGACCGGGATGTTGGCATCCTTCGCCTCCTGCAGCACGTCGTCCCAACCGTCGGTGACGATGGGGGCGAGCACGATGGCGTCCACACCCTGGTTGATGAAGCTGCGCACCGCGGCGATCTGCGCCTCGGGCTTGTTGTCGGCCGCGTTGAAGACGAGGTTGAAGCCGTTGGCCTCGCTGAACGCCTCTTTCATGGACTCGGTGTTGGCGCTGCGCCAGCCGCTCTCGGAGCCGGTCTGAGCGAAACCGACCGTGATGACGCCGTCGCCACCGCCGTTGCCGCCTGCCGCGGCACCGCCGCCGCCCGCGCAACCGGTCGCGGTCAGGGCGAGAGCGCCCAGGAGCGCGACTCCCGCGATGATCTTCTTCGCCTTCATGGTGAAACCTCCTCGTTTCGCCGGCCACTGTGCCGGGTCATGTGATGCAGCTCTCGGGTGAGCCGTTGATGAATGTTAGCGCTCACACAACGCGTTCTGTCAAGAAAGACTTGGCAACGGAATGGTCACGACGAGGCACCAGGAGGTCGATGTGAAGCCTCACAAAGATGAGAACTGTATGAGAAATATGGCCCTGCCCTGCCGTTTTGGCAAGCACCGTCCTACGTTTCCGAGCAGCGACGACGCTGTCGCTCTTCCCGAAGGAGAAACTGATGACGGATATCCCCCGATCCCGTACCCGCTCGCTCCGCCGCCTCGTCCTGGCCGGAGCCCTCGCTCTGGCCACGGCGGTGACGCCGGTGGTGGTGAACGCCGCCCCCGCCGAAGCGGCCGGGCGCCTCACGTACACGCTGTACGAAGAGGCATCCCCCACCGCCGACCAGGCCGACGCCTACGCGCGGATCCGCGCCGCGATGGACGCCGCCGTCGCCCGATACAACGAGTTCAGCGACTTCGACCGGCACCTGAACGTGTACTACGTGCCGGGCGTGCCCACCGCCGAGGCGAGCATCGACGGCACCATCCGGTTCGGCGAGAACCGCGGCTTCATGCAGGAGCGCACCGCGCTGCACGAGATCTCGCACACCGTCGGCAACGGCACCGCAGACGCCTGGTACGCGATGTGTCAGAACGGGCAGTGGACCGGACCGAACGCGAAAGCCAAGCTGGCCGAGTTCGACGGCGCCGGGGCCGTGCTCAACTGCGGCGGCTCGCACATCTGGCCCTACGGACTCAACTACGACGACGAGATGTCCGACGTCAACGCCGACCGCCACGTCCAGATCATCTGGGCGATGATCGCCGACGGAATGTGAGAGGTCGCGACATGCGGGTCCGGTCCCTCGCGACCGGCCCGCATGTCGCGATGTTTCCTCGTCGGCGCCGCGACCGTGGCGAACGGCTAGCGTCGAAGGCATGACCTCGCTCCCCCACAACACCCCCGAGAGCACGCCCGCCATCGGCACCTCGGTCTCGGCGGACGACTTCAAGCGCGCCTTCCGGGGCCACCCGGGCGGCATCGCCGTGATCACCGCCTACGGCGAGCACGGCCCCGTCGCCCTCACGGCCTCGTCCGTCTCTTCGGTCAGTGCCGACCCGCCGCTGCTGATCTTCTCGGTCTCGGCCCTTTCGTCGGCCACGCCCACGATCATCGCGGCCGACACCATCGTGGTGCACCTGCTCGACGCCGAGGACATCGGCCTTGCACGCGCGGGTGCCACCAGCGGCCTGGACCGCTTCGCCGACACCTCGACGTGGTCGCGCCTGGCGACCGGCGAGCCGGTCTATCACGGCGTGCGCGCCTGGCTCCGGTGCAAGATCGTCAGCCGGATGGATGCCGGCGGCTCCACCGTCATCGCCGCACAGGCACTTCAGGTCGACGTCGAGCGCGACCTCGAGCCCGGCGAGTCGGGGGCCGCCCTGGTGTACCACAACCGCTCCTGGCACCGTCTGGGCGAGCACTCCCGCCTGGACTGACGAGCCGCGGCACCCGCGAGATCAGTGCGCGGCGGGGGCTCCTCGCCGCACCATGCGCTGGATCCCCGTGACGACCGCGACGATGATCAGCCCGAGCACGAGGCCGAACACGGCCGACATCGCCGTCTCGACGATCCACACCACGACGGGACCCGCCGCCTCGATCGCGTGCGTGACGAGGTGGACCACGTCGTAGGGGCCGTGCCAGAAGGTCTCGGCGAGGTTCTGCAGCACGAGGTGACCCCCCACCCACAGCATCGCGACGGTACCGACGATGCTGATCACACGGAACACCGTGGGCATGGATGCCACGACCCGGGCCCCGAATCGGCGCACGCCGCGCGACTCGCTCTTCATGAAGCGCAGACCGATGTCGTCGATCTTGACCAGCAGGGCGACGGCCCCGTAGACGACGACCGTCATGGCCAGGCCGATGACGAGCAGCGCGCCCAGCGTCATCCAGATGCCGAAGCCGGGGTCGAGGCTCGTCAGCGCGATGAGCATGATCTCGGTGCTGAGGATGAGGTCGGTGCGCACGGCACCGAAGACCAGCTTCTTCTCGTCGCGCGGGGCGTCTTCGTCGTGGGCCTCGTGATGCACGCCGAACCACTCGAGCACCTTCTCGGCGCCCTCGAAGCACAGGAACCCACCGCCGATGATGAGCAGGAACGGCAGAACCCACGGGGCGAAAGCGGTCAGCAGCAGCGCGATCGGGATGATGATCACGTACTTGTTGATGATGCTGCCGAGCGCGATCTTCCACACCACCGGGAGCTCGCGCGCGGGCGTCAGCCCCTGCACGTACTGGGGGGTCACGGCCGCGTCGTCGATGACGACGCCGGCCGTCTTGGCGCTGGCGCGCATGGCCGCGCTGAGGATGTCATCGACGACGGCGAGCAGACCGACCGACATGCGTTCTTCTCCCGGGGACGAGGGTGCGGACACGTGCGGGCCGCGCACCCGAGACTATCGGGCGCACGTCGACGCCGAGAGGGCCTCGCGCGCGGGTCGCGGCATCCCTCCCTGTCGAGGCGGGGCCGACCGTCGCTAGGGTGAAGCCAGCGCTGTGATCGAGTGAAGGGGATGCCATGTCGTTCATCACCCGCGGGTTCTCGGGCCGCCGCCGCGAGCGCGATCCGAGGCTGCCGCCCGGCCAGACGTCGGTGAGCGACTGGCCGGTGCTCTCGGCGGGCCCGACTCCGACCGTCGCCGCGGACAGCTGGGAATTCGTCATCGGCACCGAGAACGGCGTGCACCGGTGGAGCCGCGCCGACCTCGAGGCCCTGGGTGTGGACGACATCACCGTCGACATACACTGCGTCACCCACTGGACCCGGTTCGACATGCCGTGGCGCGGGGTATCGCTGGACCGGCTGTTCGCCGAGGTCGAGACCGACCACCGGTACGCGATGGTGCACTCTTTCGGCGGGTACACCACGAACCTCGCTCTCGACGATCTGCTCGGTGGCAGGAGCTGGATCGCCTTCGAGGCCGACGGCGCTCCGCTCACCCCCGAGCACGGTGGACCCGCCCGACTGCTCGTGCCGCACCTGTACTTCTGGAAGAGCGCCAAATGGGTGCAGGGCCTGGTCACCATGCCCTCCGACAAGCCAGGCTTCTGGGAGCAGAACGGCTACCACCTGCACGGCGACCCCTGGCGCGAGGAACGCTACGGGTGAACCGCCGGACGGCATCCTGGCACGCGGCGACCGTCGTCGGAACGCGCCCCGAGACGACCACCGCCCGCCGTATCGAGCTGGACGTGCCCACCTGGCCCGGCAACGACGCGGGGGCCCACCTGGACGTGCGGTTGACCGCGCCGGACGGCTATCAGGCGAGCCGGTCGTACTCGGTCGCCTCGTCGGGCGAGGGAACGCGGATCATGCTCGCGGTCGACGAGGTGCCCGACGGCGAGGTGTCGCCCTTCCTCGTCCACGAGCTGCGCGATGGAGACCGCCTCGAGGTGCACGGCCCGCTGGGGGCGTTCTTCGTGTGGACGCCGTCGGACGATCCCTCGCCCGTCCAGTTGATCGCGGGCGGTTCCGGGGTGGTCCCGCTGTTCGCGATGGCATCCGCGCACGTCGAGGCGGCGGACGCGACGGAGTTCCGCCTGCTGTACTCGGTGCGGTCCCCGGACGACGTGTTCTTCGCCGAGGAGCTGCGGGCGCTCGCGACCTCGGTCGATCTCGACGTCGTGTACACACGGGCAGCACCGGCCGACTCCCCCACCCCCGTGGGGCGGCTGACTCCGGAACGCCTGCGCGCCCTCGCCCTTCCTTCCGAACGTGCTCCGCGCGTGTACGTCTGCGGCCCCACCCCGTTCGTCGAGGCCGTCTCGCAGTGGTTGCTGGCGGGCGGGCACGACCCGGCGCGCGTGCGCACCGAGAGGTTCGGAGGGTCGTGATGGGCGTTCTGGACGGCAACGTCCTCGCCGGGCGGCTCGACGACCTCTTCGGAGGGGATGCCACCACCTCCGCCGCCCGCTGTCGCCACTGCGGGGCACGTGGCGTGCTCGCTGACGTCGTCGTGTTCGCCAGCGAAATGGGCTTGGTGGCGCGCTGCCGCGGCTGCGACGGCGTCCTGCTGACCATCGTCGACAGGGGCGATGGGCGTTCGTGGGTCGGGATGCCGGGCCTCGACGGCCTGGAGGTTCGACCGCGCTGACGGCCGCGGGACGCGAAAAGCCCCGGCGAACCGGGGCTTTTTCGGCGGAGACGGAGGGATTTGAACCCTCGGTCCCCTTACGGGGACTCCACCTTAGCAGGGTGGTGCACTAGGCCTGACTATGCGACGTCTCCAGGTGATCACGCTGTTCGCGCGAGCACACCGGTCCATACTAACCGGATGCCGCCCGGCATCCGAAACCGAGATCGGATGCCGGGCGGATCGGGTCAGCGCACGTTGCCGTTCGAGCAGGTGGCCTGGGCGGCGGTCTGACCGGCGATACCGTCGGGCAGGACCACGGCGCCCGAGGTGGGGGCCGGGGTGGGCTGCGCAGAGTCGGACGGAACCGGGGCAGCCGTCTCGACCGGCGCGGGGGTTTCGGACGGCGCCGGGGTGGCGCTCTCGTCGACGACCACGCCGTTACCGTCGCTGAGCTTGCCCGATAGCTCGAGCGGCTGGTTCGCGGCGAGCGCGGCCCACAACGTGTCGGCGTCCTCAGTGTCGGGGACGACGCGGTTGGGGTTGTCGGGATCGGTGTAGGTCGGGTACTGGATGAAGACGATCTCACTGAAGGGGACGTCCTTGACCGCGGAGGCGATCTGAACGAGCGTCAGCGGGTTGGTGAGCGATGTCGACGGGTCGACGTTGCGCAGCGCGGTCGACGCGAGCTTGTACAGCGTCGCGGGGTTCGACAGCACCTCTTGGCTCTTGAGCTTGTTCGCCAGACGCGACATGTACTGCTGCTGGTTCGAGATGCGGCCGAGGTCACCGCCGTCGCCGACGCCGTGGCGGGTGCGGAGGAACTGCAGGGCGTCGAGTCCCTTCACCTCCCGCATCCCGGCCGGCCAGTCGATGCCGGTGTACGGGTCTTTGATGCCGTTCGCGATGCAGACGTCGACGCCGCCGATCGCGTCGGTGATGTTGATGACGCCACCGAAGCTCACCTTGGCGGCGAACGGGATCTCGAGGCCGCTGAGCTCGGACACCGTCTGGACGACGCACGACAGCCCGCCGTACATGAAGGCGCTGTTGATCTGCTGCTTGCGCATCGCGGAGTGCTCGACGCCGTCGGCATCCGTGCACGAGGGGATCGGAGCCATCAGGTCGCGCGGGAACGAGATGACCGTGACCCGGCGCGGAGCGTCCGAGATGTGCACGAGCATGTTCACGTCGTTGAGGTTGCCCTCGGAGTCGGGCCCCGAGCACCGCTCGCCGAAGTACTGGGCGAAGTCGGGTTCGCACTCATCGGTACCCACCAGCAGCATGTTCACCCCGCCCTCGAGTTCGCCCAGGTCGGGCGGGACGGCGGGCTGGCCCTTGAGCTCGACGGCGTCGGCGGTGAAGCTGCGGGTCAGGTCGGCGGCGGCGTAGGCCAGGACAGTGCCGCCCGAGACCAGCACGACCGCCAGGAGGATCGCGACGCCGCGCATCAGCTGCGCGACGGGCCCGGGCGAGGTCAACCGCCCGTGACGTGCGACCGTGCGTTGACGGCGCGGGGTGATGTTCTTTCTCACTCGGGTCCTTCCGTGACGGATGCCGCCGGCCCGGCGACGCGTCGACCCGTGCGGCGAGGCCCGAGGTCGGAGCCATACTAGGGATCCCGTGCTGTGAATGCCGTGAAGATCGGGCGTTTCACCCGGCGTGACCCCGTGTGGACGATCGCTTCGGGAGCGATTCAGCGACGGTAGGCGTCCCCGCCCGAACTCTCGTTCGGGCGGGGTTCGACTGACGCCATGTGGCGGAGGGTGTGGGATTCGAACCCACGGGACATTGCTGCCCACTGGTTTTCAAGACCAGGTCCATCGGCCGCTCGGACAACCCTCCCGGACGCCCCGAGTCTACCCAGGGTGTCGGGGGCCCTCGTCCAGGCCCCGAGCCAGATTATCGGCGGCGGATAGCGTCGAGACATGGCCACGATCGCGCGCAGCCCCTTGGCATCCCTCTTCCTCCGTCTGGGGAGTCAGGTGTGGGTGCGCGCCGCGCTGTTCACCTTGATTGCCATCGTGGTCGCCCTCGCGGCGCGGTTCGTCGGTCCGCTGCTGCCGTTCTCGTTCCGGTTCGGTCTGGCCGACGGCGCCGTCGACGAGCTGCTGCAGATCATCGCCACCGCCATGCTCACCGTCAGCACGTTCTCGGTGACGGCGATGGTCACGGCCTTCTCGTCGGCGACGACGACCGCCACCCCGCGGTCCACGCCCCTACTGATCGCCGATCCCACGTCGCAGAACGCCGTGTCGACCTTCGTCGGCGCGTTCGCCTTCTCGCTCGTCGGCATCGTCGCCCTGTCGACCGGGTACTACGAGAGCCAGGGGCGCACGATCCTCTTCGTCGCGACGCTCGTCATCATCGCGATCGTCGTCGTCACCCTGCTGCGCTGGATCTCGCACCTGTCGACCTTCGGACGCATGGCCGACGTCATCGACCGGGTCGAGAAGGCCGCCACCGTCTCGCTCGAGACGCACGCGACGCACCCGACCCTGCAGGCGCACGCCGCCGTCGCGATCCCCCGCGGCGCGGTCGCCGTGCACGCCGACGAGGTCGGCTACGTCACGCACGTCGACGTCGCCGGACTCGACCGCCTCGCCCGGCAGCACGACGTCGCGGTGCACGTGCGGGCCACCCCCGGGCGCATCGCCGACGCGCGCGTCC
>NZ_QAJB01000120.1:0-2894 GCF_003061325.1 Microbacterium sp. HMWF026 | reverse complement strand
CGAGCGGCGGTGCGGCGGGCGTTCCGCATCGAGCACCACCGCACCTACGAGCAGGACCCGCGCTTCGGCGTCATCGCCCTGACCGAGATCGGCAGCCGGGCGCTGTCGGCGGCGACGAACGACCCCGGCACCGCGATCGAGGTGATCGCCGCCCTGCAGCGCGTCTTCTCGCGCGCGCTCGCCCTGCGCCCCGATGCCGACGTCGCCCACGAGAGGGTGTACGTCCCGGCCCCTCGGCTGGTCGACCTGGTCGACGACGCGTTCCGCCCTCTCGCGCGCGACGGCGCGGCGGACGTCGAGGTGCAGGTGCGCCTGCAGAAGTGCCTCGCGTCGCTCGCGGCATCCGCTCCCCACCAGCGCGAGGTGTTCGCGGACGCCGCACGGGCCGCGGAGCAGAGGGCGCGGGGCGCCCTGGATCGGGCGGACCGACGGACGCTGCGTCGGGCGATGCGCGGAGCGTGGATCGTCTGATCAGAGGGCGCGGAGCACCGCGGCGACGCCGCCCTCGGTGACCGAGAGACCCACCTCGCCCGCTGCCGCGTGCACCTCGGGCGGACCCTGGTGCATCGCGATCGCGCGACCGCCGTTGCGGACGGCCCACTGCATCATCTCGATGTCGTTGCGGCCGTCGCCCATCACCAGCACCCGGTCGGGCGAGATGCCCAGCCATCCCCGCACGAGCTCGAGCGCGGTGGACTTGTCGACGCCCTTCGGCGCGATGTCGAGCCACGCCGTCCAGCCGATCGCGTACGAGACCTGCGTCAGACCGATGCGCTCGACCAGCTCGAGGAAGTCCCTGTCGGTCTGCTCGGGCGCGACCACGACCACGCGGCAGACGGGCTGCGCCGACAGCTCGGCGAACGTGACCCGGTCGGCCTGCTCGAGGTTCCAGTCGTCGAGGTAATCGGTGAAGAGCCTCTTGCCGTCGGGCAGCTCGACGAGGAAGTGCGCATCCGGCAGGTGCTCGCCGAGCAGCGTCAGCACCTCGGTCGGGTCGAACGTCTCGACGTGGGCGCGCACGTATTCGCCGTCGTCGCCCCGACGCCGCATCACGATGGCCCCGTTCGAGCACACCGCGTATTCGGGACGGATGCCGAGCCGGTCCATGATCGGGTGGGTGCTGTCCCAGCTGCGGCCGGTGGCGAGCATCACCTCGTGACCCGCCGCCTGCGCGCCGGCCACCGCCTCGACGACGCCGGGGCTCAGGGTGTCGTCCTCGAGCAGCACCGTGCCGTCGATGTCGAGCGCGATGAGCATGCGCCCCGCGGGGGCGTCGTCGGCCAGCGAGGCGACGACGTCGGCCGCCTCCTGCTTCGGTGCGCTCTCGACGTCACCGGTCTCGGGAAGGGCGGCCTCGCGGGTCACGCGATGGGCTCCATGACCTCGAGCCCGCCGAGATAGGGCCGCAGCACCTCGGGCACCGTCACCGACCCGTCCGCGCGCTGGTGCGTCTCGAGCAGGGCCACGATCCAGCGCGTCGTGGCGAGGGTGCCGTTCAGTGTCGCCACCGGCTGCGTCTTGCCGCCGTCCGCCGGGCGGAACCGCGTCTCGAGACGGCGCGCCTGGTAGGTCGTGCAGTTCGAGGTGCTGGTCAATTCGCGGTAGGAGTCCTGCGTGGGAACCCACGCCTCGATGTCGAACTTGCGCGCCGCGCTCGAACCGAGGTCGCCGGCGGCGACGTCGATGACCCGGTACGCCAGGCCGAGGTCCTGCAGCATGCCCTCTTGCATGGCGACGAGACGATCGTGCTCGGCCTCGGCATCCGCGGGATCGGTGTAGACGAACATCTCGAGCTTGTTGAACTGGTGCACGCGGATGATGCCGCGGGTGTCCTTGCCGTACGAGCCGGCCTCGCTGCGGTAGCAGGTCGACCACCCGGCGTAGCGCTTCGCGCCGCGCTCCAGGTCGAGGATCTCGTCCATGTGGTAGCCGGCGAGGGGGACCTCGCTGGTGCCCACGAGGTACAGGTCCTCTTTGTCGAGGTGGTAGACCTCGTCGGCGTGCTGGCCGAGGAATCCGGTGCCCCGCATGACCTCGGGGCGCACGAGCGTCGGCGGGATCATCGGGGTGAACCCGGCCTGCAGGGCCCGGTCGAGAGCGAGGGTCATGAGCGCGAGCTCGAGCCGCGCGCCGATCCCGGTGAGGAAGTAGAAGCGGCTGCCCGACACCTTCGTGCCGCGTTCCATGTCGATCGCGCCGAGCAGCTCGCCGATCTCGAGGTGGTCGCGCGGGGTGAAGTCGTAGGTCGGGATCTCGCCGTGCGTGCGGAGCGTGACGAAGTCCGCCTCGCCGCCGGCCGGAACGCCGTCGAGCACGATGTTCTCGATCTTCGACAGCGCCGCGTCGGCGGCGGCCTCGGCTTCGGCCACCGCGTGCTGGGCGGACTTGACCTGCTCGCTGAGCTGCTTGGCCTCGGCGACCAGCGCGGCCTTCTCGTCCTTCGGCGCCTGGGCGACGCGCTTGCCGTGCGCGTTCTGCGACGCGCGGAGCTCTTCGAAGGCGGTGATGGCGGCGCGGCGGTCGCGGTCGGCGGCGAGGGCCTCGTCCACCGAATCCGGCGACTCCCCGCGGGCGATCTGGGAGCGCTTCACGAGCTCGGGATCTTCACGCAGCAGAGTCAGGTCGATCACGCGTCCATCCTATGGTCGGGTCGGCGCGTGTCCTCCGCCGAGGCCCGGTCCGTGCCGCAGGGGCCGTGGATCGGCACGGCCTCGTCGCGCTCACCGTCGAGCCGACGGAGACGGAGGATGCCGGCATCCCGAACATTCGGACCCCCACGCCGCGGGGCTCGCCGTCAACCCCTCGTCGCAGACCGGTCGGCGCGCGGGACGCGGTCCTATGGTGGATGCCATGGCCGCCCCTGACGAGCCGCGTGACGACGCGGAGTCCCCCGA
>NZ_QAJB01000119.1:0-6143 GCF_003061325.1 Microbacterium sp. HMWF026 | reverse complement strand
CCCCTCGCCGCCGACGACGTGCACGACGGCTACGCCTCGGCCGGCGACCGCTCCCCCGACCCCCTGCTGCGCGAACGCGCCCGCCTGTACGCCGAACTCGAGTTCGCCCGCTGGCTCGTGCACGGACACGACGCCGGTGAGGCCGACGTCGTCGCCGACGCCGTCGCCCTGCTGGACGCGCTCGCCGACGGCGTCCGCGGTGACCACATCGTCCCCGACACGCGCAGCGACATCGACGACGCCATGGCCCTGGTCGAGAGCGTGCCGCCCGTCGCCGCGCCCGGCGTCGTCGACACGTCGATGCAGACCGACGCCTACGACCCCGAGGCCCTCTCGCTCTACCTCTCGGCCGAACGCGACCGCGCCGCCGCGGCCGAAGCGCTCGCCGACGCCCTCGACGAGCGCAAGAACCCGGATGCCGACACCGGCGCCATCCACGTCGACCAGCTGCCCGAGCCCGACAGCGTCGACCCCGACGCCACCGCCCCGGTCGACCTCGACGGCTGGACCGCGCCCGCCACGCAGGGCCCCGCGCTCTCGGGCGACACCGACGGCAGCTCGCTGTGGGGGCGGCCGCAGACGGCCGAGTCCTCTCACGAGCCGTCGGCCCCCGAGCCCGCGATCCGCGATCACGGCGACGCCTCGCTCCCGATCTTCCGCGACGGCGACCACGCACGCGACGGCGATGTGGACGACGAAGAGGATGCCGCCCGTGCCAGCCGTGCGGCGCTGAAACGCTGGGGTGTGTCGGGCGACTCGGCCTGAGTTCTTCTTCCGGCGCCGCTTCCGCGGCCGACGGGTGAGGCGCTGGCCCGCCGCCGGGCGTAGCCGCCAGCGCGCGGCGCTGACCCGCCCCCGGGCGTAGCCGCCACCGCGGCGTCGCCGACCCGCCGCCGCGCGTAGCCGCCACCGAGCGACGCTGACCCGCCGCCAGGCGTAGCCACCAGCGCGCGGCGCTGACCCGCCCTCGGGCGTAGCCGCCACCGTCCGGCGCTGACCCGCCGCCGGGCGAAGCCGCCACCGCGCGGCGTCGCGCGTCAGCCGCGCAGCACCAGCTCGTCGCCGACGTAGAACAGGGCGACGTCGATGAGGTCGACGTCGATGCCGTGCTTGGCGTGGTACGCCTCGCGGTAGAGCTCGAGCTGCAGCATGCGCGCGCGCCGGTCGGCCTCGGTGGTGGGCGGTCGGCCCGTCTTCCAGTCGACGATCTCGTACCGCTCACCACGGCGGTAGACCGCATCGAGCTTGCAGATAACGACGTGTTCGCGGCCATCGAGTCGGGTCGTGACGAAGTCGATCTCGGTCTCGACCTCGAGGGGGCGAAGGCCCGCCCACTCGGAGCGTTCGAAGCATTCGCGCAGGCGCTGCAGCTCTTCGGCGTCCGCGGCCGCGGCACCGACCTCGTCGTCGTCCCACAGTCCGTCGTCGTCGAGGCCGATGCCCGCACCCACGTGCCCCGACCGCTGCTCGACCCAGGCGTGGAAGAGCGTGCCCAGGCGGGTCTGCCGGTACGGCCGTTCGGGCATCGGACGGCGCAGGTCGTCGACGGCACGCCCGTAGTCGGCGACGAAGTCCTTGAACTTCGACGCCGGGATGCGCGTCGGCGCCGGCGCATGGGTCGGGCGCAGACGGTCGGCGCGCTCGGCGAGCAGCAGTTCGAGGTCGGGGTCGGGTTCGGCCGGTCCGCTCGCGCGCGCCGCGTCGGCCGCGGCCACGGCCGAGGTGATCGCGGTGCGGCGGGCCCCGAGCGGGTCGAGGGGCCAGTGCAGCAGGCGACGCTCGCCGTCGTAGGGATCGTCGCCCGGCTCCCCGACCCGCAGGTCGACGCCGAGTGCCTCGGCGGCTTCATCGAGGAACACGCTCGGCGTGCGGGGCTTCTTCGTGCCCGACCAGCTCGAGCCCGACAGCAGCAGATGGTCGCGGGCGCGGGTGAAAGCCACGTAGGCCAGTCGACGATCCTCATCGAGCTGCCGCGCGCGGTTGTCGGCGACGAACTGGTCGATCGCGGCCTTGAGGTCTTGCTGGGTCTCGGCTCCGCGCCAGCCGAGCATCGGCAGCCAGGCGGAGTCCCCGCGGAACTCGGCGGGGAGGATGCCGAACCCGAGCCACCCCTTCGTGTCGCGCGGCGCGGAGGGCAGTTCGTCGGTGACGAGTCGCACGACGGAGACGGCATCCCACTCCAGGCCCTTCGACCCGTGAATCGTGAGCAGCTGCACGACGTCGTCTTCGGGCGGCTCGGTCCGGGGGGCGAATTCGTCGGCCTGCTCGGCGTGATCGAGCCACGCGAGCAGGCTGGTCACCGACCCCGACTCGTCGGCGGCGAGGAAGCCGCGGATCTCGTCGACGAAGGCGCGCAGCTGCGCCGAGGCGATGCGCGCCGGCCCGCGCGACTCGTTCGCGGCGAGCTCGATGTCGAGGCGCAGTTCGGCCTCGATCAGGCGGATGAGCTCGGGGATGGGGGCGCCCACGCTGCGGCGCAGCCCCGCGAAGACGGCGCCCGCTTCGCGCAGGCGCGCGCGCCCCTCGGGCGTGAGGTCGGTGAGCCAGCCGTGGCCGTCGGTCTGGCGTGTGACGAAGTCGAGCGCGTCGACGAGCGACGCGCGGTCGGCCCCCGGGGTCGAGCGCAGGCGGTCGACGACCTCGGGCGCGAGCGGCTGCAGGGCCACGTCGTGCGTGGCGAGTCGGCGGGCGAGCTGGGCGAGGGCGCGCAGGTCGGCGAGTCCGACGGCCCAGCGCGGCCCCGAGAGCAGACGGATGAGCGCCGAGCCGGCCTCGGGGTCGCTGATGACGCGCAGCGCCGAGACGACGTCCACCACCTCGGGGGTGGTGAGCAGGCCGCCCAGGCCGAGGATGCGATGAGGGATGCCGCGTCGGCCGAGCGCGTCGCCGAAGCGCACCATGTGCTTCTTGCTGCGGAACAGCACGGCCCCCGTCGTGGGGCGCCCCTCTGCGGCACGCGCCGCCCGCACGCCCACGAACCAGGCCGCGACGCGGTCGGCCTCGGCATCCAGATCGTTCTCGAACACCATCTCGACGACCCCGGTGGGCGCACCCGGCCGGGAGCGCAGTTCTTCGACGGCGACCGCCGCGCGTGAGGCGAGCGGGGCGAGCACGGCGTTGGCCGCGTCGAGCACACGGGCGCTGTTGCGCCAACTGGTCAGCAGTGAGAACCTCTGACACGACCCCGCGGGGGCGAAGGCGTCGGGGAAGCCGCCGAGGTTACCGGCGCTCGCCCCGCGCCAGGCGTAGATCGCCTGATGGGGGTCGCCGACGGCCATCACGCCCGTGCCGCCGAAGAGGGTCGAGAGCAGATCGGTCTGGACGACCGATGTGTCCTGGTACTCGTCGAGCAGGACGACCCGGTACCGAGCGCGCAACTCGGCGACGACCGCGGGATGCTCCTGCGCGATCCGCAGCGCCCCCGCCACCTGATCCGCGAAATCCATGACGCCCAGTCGCGCCTTCTCGCGGTCGTAGTCGGCGGCCAGCGCGGCGAGCAACGACAGGGCGGACACCTTGGCGGCCGCCTCGCCGACCTCTTTGTAGACGACGACGCGCTTGGACGTCGACGGCCGTTCGACGATGCGCCCGAACTCGTCGGGGAAGGATGCCAACCGCTCGAGGTCGACGAGGTTGTCGACCCCGTCACGGGCGATGCGCAGGGCCGCGTCGATGAGCGAGCGCGGGGACTCCTGCCGTTCTTCGAGACGCGGGTCGTCGCTCGCGAAGACGACGCGGCGCATGAGAAGCCACGCGGCCGACTCCGACAGCACGGCCGACTCGGAATCACGGCCGATGCGCAGTCCGTGCTCGCGGACGATCGAGTCGGCGAAGCTGTTGTAGGTCGAGACGGTGGGCCGGTGCAGCAGCTGGTCGGCATCGGCCGCCGCGCCCTCGTGGGCGCCGACCTCGACGGCGAGAGCGTCGAGCGCCTCTCGACGGACCGCGTCGCCCCGCGCCCCCTCGAGACCGGCGATCTCGGCGAAGACCGCCAGGCGCCCCGCCGCGTGCAGGGCGGGCAGGGCCGGAAGGAGCCCGCGGGCCTCGAATTCGGACAGTCGCTGGAGCCGGCGTTGGATGCGCTCGGCGAGCTCACCGGCGGCCTTGCGCGTGAAGGTGAGGCCCAGCACCTCGTCACGGCGGACGAGACCGTTCGCGACGAGCCACACGACGCGGCCGGCCATCGTCTCGGTCTTGCCGCTGCCGGCACCGGCTACCACGAGCGCCGGGGCGAGCGGGGCCTCGATCACCGCGGTCTGCTCGAGCGTGGGCGGGAACTGCCCGAGGGCGGCCGCGATCGTCGCGGCCGAGAGCATCGCCGTCATGACGCGCTCACCGCCGACACGGTGTGGATGCGGCACAAACCGAACGAGAACTCGTCGCGGCAATGCACTTCATACGGCGCGGCGAAGCTCGTGCCGCGCATGACGCCCACCGCGCGCTGCACCCGCTCGACGAAGGCGCCCCGCTGCTCATCGTCGAAGGGTTTCTGCGTCGGTTCGGCGTAGTCCTTGGTCGCGGCGGTCGGCCGCAGGACGAGCAGTTTGGCGCCGCCCGACGGCATGCCGGCGACCTGCTCGATCGCCCCCGACGCGAAGGCCAACTGGTAGGCGGCGAGCTGCGGATTGTCGGCGACCTTCGCATCGGTCTGCGGTTCGCTCTTGCCGGTCTTGAGGTCGACGATGACCACTTCTCCGGCGGGATTGACCTCGACCCGGTCGATGTCGCCGCTCAGCACGGCTCCGTGCTCGGCGGCATCCGCCACCGGGATGGGCACCTCGAAGTGCCGCTCCGCCCCGATCAGGCGCCCACCCGCGTCGTCGAAGCGGCGCAGGTAGGCGGCCAGACGGCGCACCAGGTCGCGGGCGCGCGTGCGTTCGGCGCGTTCGCGCCACACCGCGTCGAACACGAGCTCGCCCCAGCGCTCGTCGACGACGGCCCACAGGTCGTCTTCGGACGCGGATGCCGCGGTCTCGAGCGCCGCGTGGATGATCGTGCCGATTCCCGCGGTCGTCCCGCCGCGATCACCGCCGAGGTCGGCGATCACCCAGTCGAGCTCGCACTCCTCGAGGGCGTGCAGTCGCGAGGGTGACACCCGCACGTCCTCGCGCTCGAGGTCGCGCAGCGGCGCCGTCGAACTGGGGGCCGCCACGCCGTACCACTGCTCGCTCGCGGCGCCCGCGACGCCAGCCGCGGCCAGCAGGGCGAGCTGCCCGGCCGCGTGAGCGCGCTCGCTCGCGCCGACCCGCGCCGCGGTCAACGTGCGCCGGTGGCGGGCGACGAGGCCGCGCAGCGACAACGGGTGCTCGGGGATGGATGCCGCCGCCTCGGGCGCAGGGAGCATCTCGAACAGCACGCTCGGGCCGGTGTCGTCATCGTCGACCGCCGTGACGACGAGCAGAGCGCCGGCGCGGCTGATGGCTCGCACGAAGAGCCGGAGTTCGTCGTGCATCGCGGCTCGACGCCGGTCCAGCATGCCGGCGACGGGAAGGTCGGGGTTCTGCACCGCGTCGGCCAGACGCCACGTCTCGAGCAGTCCGCCGCGCAGTCGGGTGTTGGGCCACACGCCCTCTTGCACGCCGGCGAGAATGACCGTGTCGAACGACGTACCGGCCGCCGCGGCGGGCGTGAGAACGCGAACGGTGTCGACCACCGCGGGCTGCTCGATGCGGTCTTCGGCGACGTCGCTGTCGAGCACCGACCGCAGGAACGTCGAGGATTCGCCGTCGGGTTCGCGTTCGGTGTAACGCTTGGCGGCCTGGAACAGCGCCACGATCGCATCGAGGTCGCGGTCGGCCTGCTCGGCGAGCGGGCCGTGGCCGCGCGTCGCCTCGCGCCACGTGCGCGAGAGCGCGCTGCGCTCCCACGCGGTCCACAGCATCTCGTGCGCCGTCGCCCGCGCCTGCGCCTGCGCGCGGATCGCCGCGAGCGTCTCGCCGAGGCGGATGGCCCGCCGCGCCTCGCGCGAGTCGATGCTCTCGAGCTCGAGCGGGTAGCGCACGCCCGAGACCAGCAGCTCGGTCGCGGGTCGGGTTCCGCCGGCCGAGACCTCGTCGTGCCGCAGGGCCGTGCGCAGCCGCCGCAGTTCGATGGGGTCGAGGCCGCCGAACGTGCCGAGCAGAGCGTCGACGACGTCGTCGGCC
>NZ_QAJB01000118.1:0-4563 GCF_003061325.1 Microbacterium sp. HMWF026 | reverse complement strand
GGCCCGGGTCCGCGCGGCCGCGGGCGGGTCGCGCCTGACCCTGCGCCTCATCGACGATCGGCTCGGCGGACGCGACGCGGTGGACGCCGCCCGCCACGGCTGGGAATCCCCCGCCGTCACGGCCCGCGCCGACGTGGACGCGTTCTTCGTGCGCGCCCTGCGCGACGCGCTCAGCCCGCGCGGCGTCGAGGGCTTCGACGTCGAGGTCGCCACGGTCGACCCCGTCCGCGCCGCGATCGTCCTCGCCCTGTCCGAAGAGGCGGATGCCACGGTGCGGCTCGTCCTGCCCCGCGGGGCGTCGTGGCAGCCCGACGCGCCGACGATCACGGCCACCGCGGTCGTGCACCCCGATGATCTCGACGCGGTCGCCGCCCGCGTGGCCCATGCCCATGCCGAGGGCGCGATCGTGCACGCGAGCGCGCGGGACGACGAGCCCGAGGCGGATGCCGACGAGCCCGCCGACGGGGCGACCCTGCGCGTGCGCCGGGCCCTGGCCGCCGCCGATCTGCCGCACCCCGCCGCTCGCACGGGCCGACGCGGGGTCGAGGTCGACCCGGCGATCCTGCGCGACCGCCTCGACGCCGACACCGCCGACCCGGGGCTGACGCAGGCGGTGCTCGGCATCGCGCGCGAGGCCGTGGCATCCGCCGACACCTCCGCCCTCGGGCCGGACGTGCAGCAGATGCTGTTCGGCGGGCAGGCGTTCGTCGACACCGCCGTCTTCTCGGTGCGCGAGAGCGCAGAACTCGCCGGTGGCGCTCCCGGTTTCGCCCACGTCGGCGACACCGACCCCTCGCTGCCCGACGACCGCGCCTGGGCGCTGCAGGCGCTCTCGCGCGCGGCGACCTCGACCGCGGGCGACGCGACCGCCGCCGCGGGGCGCGTCGACGACGCCGCCGGGATCGACGAGGTGGTCGCCCGAGTCGGCGCCGCCGCCGAACCGTGGGGCGCCCTCGCCGCCGCCGAGCGCGCGACGGTGCTGCACGCGGCGGCCCGCACGCTCGAGGAGCGGCGCGCCGAGCTGATCGAGGTGCTGGCCTCGGAGGGCGGGGCGCTGCTGAGCGAGGCCGACGCCGAGGTGAGCCAGGCCGTCGACGCGGCGGCCTACTACGCCGCCACCGCGAAGGAGCTCGACCGCGTACCCGGGGCGGTGTTCGTCCCCGACCGCGTCACCGTCGTCGCCCCCCGGTGGAACGCCCCCGTGGGACTGTGCGCCGCCGAGACGCTCGCCGCTCTGGCCGCGGGATCGGGCGTGCTGCTGACGCCGTCGCCCCGCGCGCGGCGGGCGGGGGCGGTGGTCGCCGAAGCCCTGTGGGCCGCGGGCGTGCCCCGTGACCTGCTCGCCTTCGTCGACCTCGACGAAGAGGCCTCGGGCCGCACCCTCGTCGTGCACCCGGGGGTCGACCGCGCGCTGCTGAGCGGGGCCCGCGGCACCGCCGAGCGCTTCGCCGCGTGGCGACCCGCTCTGCGCCTGCAGGCCCTCACCGCCGGTCGCAACGTCGCCGTCGTGGCCCCGTCGGCCGACCTCGACGATGCGGTCACCGACCTGGTCGCGTCCGCCTTCCCTCGCGCCGGGCAAGCGGCGACCGCCGTCTCGCTCGCCATCGTGGTCGGAGCCGTCGGACGTTCGCACGCCTTCCAGGAGCAGCTGAAGGATGCCGTGACCTCTCTGCGCGTGGGTCCCGCCGACGACCCGCTCTCAGACGTGGGTCCGCTCGTCGAAGAGCCCGCGGGCGAGGTGCGCCGCGCGTTGACGGTGCTGGGCGAGGGGGAGCGCTGGCTCGTCGAGCCGCGCGAGCTCGACCTCGGCCCCGAGACGGCCGGACGCTTCTGGTCGCCGGGCGTGCGCACGGGGGTCACCGCCGGGTCGCACCTGGCCCGGACCGCGGTGGCCGCCCCGGTGCTCGGCATCCTGCACGTTCCCACCCTCACCCGCGCGATCGAGGTGCAGAACGCGATCGGCTCGGGCTTCATCGCGGGGCTGCACACGCGCGACACCGCCGACCTCGAGCTCTGGCTCGACGGGGTCGAGGCCGCGGTGCTGCGGGTCAACCGTCCCGCGACGGGCGCCGTCGTGCAGCGCGAGCCCCTCGGCGGATGGGGTGACGCGGCCGTCGGCGACGGCGCGATGGCCGGCGGCCCGAACCGGCTCGTGACCCTCGGATCGTGGCGGCCCTCGACCGGCGGTGCCTCGTCGTCGACGCTGCACCTGCGCGGCCTCGACAGCCGGATCACCGCCCTGATCGAGGCGGCCCAGCCGACCCTGTCGTACGAGGCGTTCGACTGGCTTCGGCGCGGAGCCCTCTCGGACGCGGTCGCCTGGGACCGCGAGTTCGGCCGCGTGCAGGACGTCTCGCGCCTGGGCGTCGAGCGCAACCTCCGGCGCTACCGGCCGGCCGACGTCGCCGTGCGCGCCACGGGCGACGCGTCGTGGCAGGCGGTGCTGCGCGTACTGGTCGCCGCCGTGCGCTCGGGATCGACGTTCACGCTGAGCACCCCCGTGGGTCTTCCCGCGCCGGTGCGGCACCTGCTCGGAGAGAGCGGCGTCGCGGTGTCGGTCGAGACCGACGAGCAGTGGCTGCAGCGTCTGGCGGGCGGCATCCCGGACGACGGCGACGGAGAGCCGCTCGCGACCGCGCCCCGTCCGCGGCGGATCCGCCTGGTGGGCCCGGCCGAGACGGTCGCGACGCTGCGCGCGGCGGTCGCCGAGACCGTCGGGGCCGACGTGTCGACGACGGTCTATGCGGGAGAGGTCACCACCGCCGGCCGACTCGAGCTGCTGCCGTTCCTGCGCGAGCAGGCGGTGTCGATCGGGGCGTGGCGCTTCGGTCGTCCCGACCCGTGGAGCGCCGCGGTCATCTGAGCGTGCGGGTTTCGAAAACGTTCGGCCGCCCACGCCCCTCCGGGTAGCGTCGGCGCCGACCGCAAGGAGCACCGATGACCGCTGCCCGACTCACCGTCGACCCCCGCTTCGCGATCGGCGCCGTCCGTCGCCGCCTGTTCGGCGGATTCGTCGAACACCTCGGACGTCACATCTACGACGGCATCCACGAGCCCGCCCACCCCGCCGCGGACGAGCAGGGCTTCCGCCGCGACGTGCTCGAGCTCGTGCGCGAACTCGGCGTCTCGACGATCCGCTACCCGGGCGGCAACTTCGTCTCGGGGTTCCGCTGGGAGGACAGCGTCGGCCCGCGTGAGCAGCGCCCGCGGCGCCTCGACCTCGCGTGGCACTCGACCGAGACCAACGAGGTGGGGCTGCACGAGTTCGCCGACTGGCTCGACAAGGCCGGCAGCGACCTCATGCTCGCGGTCAACCTCGGAACGCGCGGCACGCTCGAGGCGATCGACCTGCTCGAGTACGCCAACGTCCCCGGCGGCTCCACGCTGTCGGAGCAACGCATCGCCAACGGTCGCGCCGAGCCCTTCGACGTGCGCGTGTGGTGCCTCGGCAACGAGATGGACGGGCCCTGGCAGCTCGGCCACCGCTCGGCCGACGACTACGGCAGGATCGCCGCACGGACCGCGAAGGGCATGCGGCAGCTCGACCCCTCGATCGAGCTGGTCGTGTGCGGCTCGTCGGGCGCGCAGATGCCCACCTTCGGCGAGTGGGAACGCGTCGTTCTGCAGCACACCTACGACGACGTCGACATGATCTCGTGCCACGCCTACTACCAGGAGCACGACGGCGACGCCGCGTCGTTCCTCGCCTCGGCGGTCGACATGGACCGCTTCATCGAGGCCGTCGTCGCCACCGCCGACCACGTCGGCGCCGCGCGCGGCAGCACCAAGCGCATCGACATCTCCTTCGACGAGTGGAACGTCTGGTATATCGACCGCGTCGACGCGGTCAAACCCACCGCGATCGACGACTGGCCGATCGCACCGCGTCTGCTCGAGGACGTGTACTCGGTGATGGATGCCGTCGTCTTCGGCAGCCTGATGATCTCGCTGCTCGCGCACGCCGACCGCGTGGCATCCGCGTCCCTCGCCCAGCTCGTCAACGTGATCGCGCCCATCATGACCGAACCGGGCGGACCGGCCTGGCGGCAGACGACGTTCTTCCCGTTCGCCCTGACCTCGCGACTGGCGCGCGGCGCGACCGTGCGCGTGCAGATCGACGCGGGCACGGTCGACACCGCCCGCCACGGGACGGTTCCGATCGTGGATGCCGTGGCCACCCACGACGACGCCACGGGCGAGAGCGCGGTGTTCCTGGTGCACCGCGGCCTCGACCACCCCGTCGAGCTCGAGATCGATGTGCGCGGCCTCGGCGACGTCGAGGTCGTCGAAGCGCACGCGCTGCACGATGACGATCCCCGGGCGAGCAACACGCTGGACGACCCCGAGCGGGTACGGCCCCGGGCCCTCGAGACGCGGGTGGCCGACGGCATCCTGTTCGTCACCCTGCCACCGGTCGCCTGGGCCGCCGTGGCGTTGCGCCGCGCGGGGTGAGGCCGCCTCGCGCCGCGCGTCGCACGCCGTGCGGGCGCCGCGGTCCGCGCGCCGCGCGCGGTCCGGTCACGGCCGCTCCGCGCCGCGAGACTGCACCCCGCTGACATCTCG
>NZ_QAJB01000117.1:0-5349 GCF_003061325.1 Microbacterium sp. HMWF026 | reverse complement strand
AGATCCTCGATGCCTCGAACGGCCTCGGTGCCGCGGTCAAGCGCCGCGAAGACACCCACAAGATGGCCGAGTCGAACCGCGCCTTCGCGCACTACCGCTGGTAAAACCCGCGGAGGGTCCGTGATCGAACCCCGGTCACGGACCCTCCGATGGGCCCGGCATCAACCTCCCAACAGGTAAGGAAGACACCCGTGGCACAAGACGTGCTCACCGACCTCCACAAGGTCCGCAACATCGGCATCATGGCGCACATCGATGCCGGCAAGACGACGACGACCGAGCGCATCCTGTTCTACACGGGCGTCAACCACAAGATCGGTGAGACGCACGATGGTGCGGCGACCACCGACTGGATGGAGCAGGAGCAGGAGCGTGGCATCACGATCACCTCCGCCGCCGTCACCTGCTTCTGGGACAAGAACCAGATCAACATCATCGACACCCCCGGCCACGTCGACTTCACGGTCGAGGTCGAGCGCTCGCTCCGCGTGCTCGACGGTGCCGTCGCCGTCTTCGACGGCAAAGAGGGCGTCGAGCCCCAGTCCGAGACCGTCTGGCGCCAGGCCGACAAGTACGACGTCCCCCGCATCTGCTTCGTCAACAAGATGGACAAGCTGGGTGCCGACTTCTACTTCACCGTCGACACCATCGTCAACCGCCTCAAGGCGAAGCCGCTGGTCATCCAGCTCCCCATCGGTGCCGAGAACGACTTCGTCGGCGTGATCGACCTGGTCGAGATGCGCGCACTGGTGTGGCCCGGTGACGCCAAGGGTGACGTGACCATGGGTGCGAAGTACGAGATCCAGGAGATCCCGGCCGACCTCGCCGACAAGGCCGCCGAGTACCGTCAGCAGCTGCTCGAGACCGTCGCCGAGTCCGACGACGTCCTGCTCGAGAAGTTCTTCGGCGGTGAGGAGCTCACGGTCGCCGAGATCAAGGGCGCCATCCGCAAGATGACGATCAACTCCGAGCTCTACCCCGTGCTCTGCGGTTCGGCGTTCAAGAACCGCGGCGTGCAGCCCATGCTCGACGCGGTCGTGGACTACCTCCCCTCGCCCCTGGACGTCCCCGCCATCGAGGCGAAGGACCCCAAGAACGAAGAGATCGTCATCGAGCGCCACGCCGACCGTGAAGAGCCCTTCGCGGCCCTCGCGTTCAAGATCGTGACGCACCCCTTCTTCGGTCGTCTGACCTACATCCGCGTCTACTCGGGTCACCTCGACTCGGGTGCGCAGATCGTCAACGCGACGAAGGGCAAGAAGGAGCGCATCGGAAAGATCTTCCAGATGCACGCCAACAAGGAGATGCCGGTCGACTCCGTCACCGCGGGTCACATCTACGCCGTCATCGGTCTGAAGGACACGACCACGGGTGACACCCTGTGCGACCCGGCCAACCAGGTCGTGCTCGAGTCGATGACCTTCCCCGAGCCGGTCATCGAGGTCGCCATCGAGCCCAAGACCAAGGCCGACCAGGAGAAGCTGGGTGTCGCCATCCAGAAGCTCGCCGAAGAAGACCCCACGTTCCGCGTCGAGCAGAACGCCGAGACCGGTCAGACGGTCATCAAGGGCATGGGCGAGCTGCACCTCGACATCCTCGTGGACCGCATGAAGCGCGAGTTCAAGGTCGAGGCCAACGTCGGAAAGCCGCAGGTGGCGTACCGCGAGACCATCCGCAAGTCGGTCGAGCGTCACGACTACACCCACAAGAAGCAGACCGGTGGTTCGGGCCAGTTCGCGAAGATCCAGTTCGCGATCGAGCCCCTCGAGGTCACGGCCGACAAGACCTACGAGTTCGAGAACAAGGTCACCGGTGGTCGTATCCCGCGCGAGTACATCTCGCCGACCGACCAGGGCTTCCAGGACGCCATGAACGTCGGCGTGCTCGCCGGCTACCCCATGGTGGGTGTCAAGGCGATCCTGCTCGACGGTGCGTCGCACGACGTCGACTCCTCCGAGATGGCGTTCAAGATCGCCGGATCGATGGGCTTCAAAGAGGCTGTCCGCAAGGCCAACCCCACCATCCTCGAGCCGATCATGGCCGTCGAGGTGCGTACTCCCGAGGAGTACATGGGCGACGTCATCGGCGACCTCAACTCGCGTCGTGGCCAGATCCAGTCGATGGAGGACGCCGCCGGCGTCAAGGTCGTGCGCGCCAACGTGCCGCTGTCCGAGATGTTCGGCTACATCGGTGACCTGCGCTCGAAGACCTCGGGCCGCGCCGTCTACTCGATGGAGTTCGACAGCTACGCCGATGTCCCGAAGGCCGTGGCCGACGAGATCATCCAGAAGAACAAGGGCGAGTAACTCCGCTCTGATGGATGCCGGGAGCCCGGCTCCGGCTCGGGTTCCCGGCATCCACTCAAACTGAACACCGACTCTCTAGTAACCTGAGAACCATCCCCGCGGAGAACCGGTCGCAATCCAGCGCCCGCGATCCGCATCTACCGTCCTGAGGAGGACCCAGTGGCTAAGGCCAAGTTCGAGCGGACCAAGCCGCACGTGAACATCGGAACGATCGGTCACGTCGACCACGGCAAGACCACGCTCACCGCTGCCATCTCGAAGGTGCTCGCCGACAAGTTCCCGTCGGCCACCAACGTTCAGCGTGACTTCGCGTCGATCGACTCCGCGCCCGAAGAGCGTCAGCGCGGCATCACGATCAACATCTCGCACGTCGAGTACGAGACCCCCAAGCGTCACTACGCTCACGTCGACGCCCCCGGTCACGCCGACTACATCAAGAACATGATCACCGGTGCCGCTCAGATGGACGGCGCGATCCTCGTGGTCGCCGCCACCGACGGCCCGATGGCTCAGACCCGTGAGCACGTTCTGCTCGCCAAGCAGGTCGGCGTGCCCTACCTGCTCGTCGCGCTGAACAAGAGCGACATGGTCGACGACGAGGAGATCCTGGAGCTCGTCGAGCTCGAGGTCCGCGAGCTGCTGTCGTCGCAGGACTTCGACGGCGACAACGCCCCCGTCGTGCGCGTTTCGGGCCTGAAGGCTCTCGAGGGTGACGAGCAGTGGGTCAACTCGATCGTCGAGCTGATGGAGGCCGTCGACTCCTCCATCCCCGACCCGGTGCGTGACAAGGACAAGCCGTTCCTCATGCCCATCGAGGACGTCTTCACCATCACCGGTCGTGGAACGGTCGTCACGGGTCGCGCCGAGCGCGGTACCCTCGCGATCAACTCCGAGGTCGAGATCGTCGGCATCCGCCCGACGCAGAAGACCACGGTCACGGGTATCGAGATGTTCCACAAGCAGCTCGACGAGGCCTGGGCCGGCGAGAACTGTGGTCTGCTCCTGCGCGGCACCAAGCGTGACGACGTCGAGCGCGGCCAGGTCGTCGTGAAGCCCGGTTCGGTCACCCCGCACACCAACTTCGAGGGCACGGCGTACATCCTGTCCAAGGAAGAGGGCGGCCGCCACAACCCGTTCTTCACGAACTACCGCCCGCAGTTCTACTTCCGCACCACGGACGTGACCGGCGTCATCACGCTGCCCGAGGGCACCGAGATGGTCATGCCCGGTGACACCACCGAGATGTCGGTCGAGCTCATCCAGCCGATCGCCATGGAAGAGGGCCTCGGCTATGCGATCCGTGAGGGTGGCCGCACCGTCGGTGCCGGTACCGTCACCAAGATCATCAAGTAAGTCCTTCCAGACTTCACTCGGCACAGGCCGGGCCTTCGGGCCCGGCCTTTGTCGTTCCCACGCACGGACAGGTGGGGGTTCCGCCGAGGGCGTGCTCCGGTCCAGAATGACGAAGCGGTCGACAATCGGGTCGATCCGCTTCACCGAGAGAGGCGCACATGAGCGGCGTGGACGACATCATCGCGAAGGGCAAGAAGCTCCTCGACGAGAATCGCGACAAGATCGAAGAGGCGCTGAAGAGCGAGAAGGCCGAAGAGGTCAGCGACAAGGTGCTCGACGGAGCCGCCGACGCCATCAAGAAGGTGGTTCCCGCGGAGCATCACGCCAAGATCGACGAGGTTCGCGCGAACGTCGACAAGAACATCGGCAACGCCTGACGCGTCGATTCCGATCGGATGCCGTTCCCGCCGGGCGGGGACGGCATCGTCGCGTCGGGCGTGCAGGCTGAGCATCAGCCGAGCGCGACACGCCCGGGTTTGCGCCATCCCCGAGCGCTCCGTAGACTAATGCAGTTCCACATTCCGGTGCGCGCTCGGCGTGCGCCAGGATCACTGCCAGGGCAGTGCACAGGCGGCGCGCGAGCGCAGGGTCCTGGGCCGCGGGCAGCAGAACATCACACCGAACCCCACATCCTTCACGGGATTCGCACGCGTGCGTGCGCGGGGCGGGCCGGAGGCCATGGCATCCGGTTTGACAGCTGAACAGCGGTGCAGCATCTCTCGCGCGAGCGAGGGGAAGTGCCAGGGTGCGTCAGCACCACCGTGCGTCCAATGCCCCAGGTCGGGTAAGACGCTGAAAGAGAGAGAGCAGACAATGGCGGGACAGAAGATCCGCATTCGCCTGAAGTCGTACGACCACGCCGGACTGGACTCGTCGGCGCGCAAGATCGTCGACACCGTGACCCGTGCCGGCGCCACCGTGGTGGGCCCGGTTCCCCTTCCGACCGAGAAGAACGTCGTGTGCGTCATCCGGTCGCCCCACAAGTACAAGGACAGCCGCGAGCACTTCGAGATGCGCACCCACAAGCGCCTCATCGACATCATCGACCCGACGCCCAAGGCCGTCGACTCGCTGATGCGTCTCGACCTCCCGGCCGATGTCAACATCGAGATCAAGCTCTGAGGTTCGACATGGCTGACATCAACTCCAAGATCTCCAAGGGCCTCCTCGGCACCAAGCTCGGCATGACCCAGGTGTGGGACGAGAACGGCAAGCTCGTTCCCGTCACCGTCATCGAGGTCGCCCCGAACGTCGTGACCCAGCTGCGCTCGCTCGAGAAGGACGGCTACAACGCCGTTCAGATCGGCTACGGCCAGATCGACCCCCGCAAGGTGAACAAGCCCCTCACGGCTCACTTCGACGCCGCCGGTGTCACCCCGCGCCGCCACCTCACCGAGGTGCGGACCGCGGATGCCGCCGACTACGCGCTGGGCCAGGAGCTCACCGTGGACGGGCTCTTCGAGGCCGGCCAGCTGGTCGACGTCGTCGGCACCAGCAAGGGCAAGGGCACCGCCGGTGTCATGAAGCGCCACAACTTCAAGGGTGTCTCCGCTTCGCACGGTGCGCACCGCAACCACCGCAAGCCCGGTTCGATCGGCGCCTCGTCGACCCCGAGCCGCGTCTTCAAGGGCATGCGCATGGCCGGCCGTATGGGTGGCGAGCGCGTGACCGTCCTCAACCTCACGGTGCA
>NZ_QAJB01000116.1:0-3147 GCF_003061325.1 Microbacterium sp. HMWF026 | reverse complement strand
GGATCAACCCAGGTCGGCCTCGGTGTAGTAACCGCTGTCGACGAGGATCTCCTTGTAGTTGTCCTTCGTCACGATGGTCGACTCGAGCAGGTACGAGGGGACGACCTTCTCGCCGTTGTCGTACGTCTCGGTGTCGTTGACCTCGGGCTGCTCGCCCTTGCGGATGTCGTCGACCATGGTCACGGCCTGCTTGGCGAGCTCGCGCGTGTCCTTGAAGATCGTCGAGTACTGCTCACCCGCGATGATCGACTTGATCGAGCCGACCTCGGCGTCCTGACCCGTGATGACGGGCAGGGCGTCGGCCGAGTAGCCGCCCGAGGTGAGGGCCGAGATGATGCCGATCGACAGGCCGTCGTAGGGCGAGAGGACACCCTGCAGCTTGGTGCCGCCGATGACGGTGAGGATGTTCTCCATGCGCTTCTGCGCGGTCTCGGGCAGCCAGCGCAGGATCGCGGCCTGGCCGAACTCGGTCTGACCCGAGGGGACGACCAGCGTGCCCTTGTCGAGGTACGGCTGGAGCGTGTCGATCGCGCCCTTCCAGAAGAAGGTGGCGTTGTTGTCGTCGGGGCTACCGGCGAACAGCTCGACGTTGAACGGGCCGGCGGCGCCGGTGTCCTTGCCCGAGGCGTCGAGGACGCCCAGGCCGGTCAGGAGCGAGGTGGCCTGCTGCACGCCCACCTTGTAGTTGTCGAACGTCGTGTAGTAGTCGACGTTCGCGGTGCCGTTGATCAGGCGGTCGTACGCGATGACGGGGATGTTCGCGTCCTTGGCCTGCTGCAGCACGTCGGTGAGCGTGGTGCCGTCGATCGAGGCGATGATCAGGGCCTTGGCACCCGTGGTGATCATGTTCTCGATCTGCGAGACCTGGGTGGGGATGTCGTCGTTGGCGTACTGCAGGTCGACCTGGTAGCCGAGCTCCTCGAGCTGCGACTTGACGTTGTTGCCGTCGGCGATCCACCGCTCCGACTGCTGCGTCGGCATCGCGACACCGATGGTGCCGCCGGCTTCCTGCGAGTCACCGCTGCCGGCGCCGGTGCGGTCTCCCGCGCAACCGGCGAGGCCGATGCCGAGCGCGAGGACGCCCGCTCCCGCGACCGCCTTGAGCATGCTGTGCTTCTTCACTCTGGTTCCCTCCGTTGGGTATGTGGCGCGGTCTCTCCCCATGGAGCCCACCGCTAGAGGCGTCCGGCGCAGATCGGGCGCGCATGTCGACGGGGCGAAACGAAGCCGTCCGGCGAGGCGGGACACCCCGCGTCGTTCGAAACCTCTTCGTCTCGACGGATTCGCTCCGCAGCGAGTCCCGTCGGCCTGTGCGACCGGTCATGTGACCGTTCACATTGTGTGTGTGATGCTACCCCGCCCTGCGGCGGACCTGTCAAGTCCCTGCGTGTCGCGAATGCAGCCGTTGCGCAAACGTGACGTTCGGGAGATCTTCACGCGCGCGGCGGCGCGGTCGACGAGCGCACGATGAGACGCAGGTGACCGGGCTGCGCCGCGGGGTCCTCGTCGACGCTCACCCCGAGGGCGGACAGCAGGTCGGTCACCGCGCGCGTGCCGATGCCCGCGAAATCCTGACGGACCGTCGTCAGCGGCGGCCACAGGTGGGCCGACTCGGGCACGTCGTCGAAACCGACCACCGAGATGTCCTCGGGGACGGATCGACCTATGGCCCGAACGGCATGCATGAACCCGAGCGCCATATGGTCGTTCCCGGCGAACACCGCCGTGGCATCCTCGGTCCGCAGCAGCTCGAGACCGGCCTCGAAGCCGAAGTGCGCCGTCCAGTCCCCCAGCACCGGTGGACGCGGCGACAGGTCGTGGGCGTCCATCTCGGCGAGATAGCCGCGCATGCGGTGATCGGCCTCGACCCAGTCACGGGGGCCGGCGATGTGAAGGATGCGCGTATGCCCGAGCTCGATGAGGTGGCGCACCGCGGCGCGCGCCCCGGCCGTCTGGTCGTTGTGCGAGGTCGAGGTGCCCGTCGACGACACCGTCTGCACGGGCACCGGGAGCTTCAGTTCCTCGAGGATCGGCACGACCCTCGTCTGCGGCGCGACCGCGATGAGCCCCTCGACGGATTGCTGCATCAGGTGGTCGATCGAGGCCCGCACGTCGTCGGGCGCGCTCGTGGCGAGGTTCGTCAGCGTCAGCCGGTATCCCGCCGTCCGCGCGGCGGACTCGATCGCCTGCACCATCGCCGAGGTGCCGTGCGTCGTCATCCGCGGACCCAGCACGCCGATCAGCCGGGACCGGCTCGTCGCCAGGGCCCGCGCCGCCTGATTCGGCACGAACTTGAGTTCGGCGATCGCCGAGCGGACCTTCTCGGCCGTCTCGGGGCGCAGCTGCGGGCTGTTGTTGATCACGCGCGAGACCGTCTGGTACGACACTCCCGCCAGCCGCGCGACGTCGCGGATGCTCGGGGCGCGCCCGCTCGCCTCCGGGATGTCGGTGTCGCTCATTGTCCGCCTCATTGCGGGTCGCGCGCTGTTGCGTGACCGGTCACACGAGGATAACCGACGCGTCGCGATCCGCTCACCCCGGGTGGCGGACGCGGCCGGTGAGGCGGCTCAGGACTCCAGCAGGGCGCGGTAGAAGCGGATGCCGCGGAGCCAGACGTCGACGCGGATCCGCTCGTCGGGCGCGTGCAGGGCGTCGCGTTCCGCACGAGTGAGGTGGAACGGGGCGAAGCGGTAGACGGCATCCGTCAGGCCCGTGTAGAACCGGCTGTCGCTCGCCCCCAGCTGCAGGTAAGGCAGCGCGACGACATCATCACCGAGGGTGGACGACACCGCCGCCGACAGTCGGCGCCACGCACTCCCACGCCAGGGCGACACGGGAGAGGGATCGTCTCCGCGGCGCAGCTCGATGTCGACGAGCGGATCGGCGATCGCCCGGCGCAGGTGGATCGCGGCGTCGGAGAGGGTGTCGCCCGTGAGCAGACGCACGTTCACGCTCGCGCGCGCCGTGGTGGCCAGCACGTTGTCGGCCGGAGACCCCTCGAGCCGCGTGACCACCGCAGTCGTGCGCACGAGGGCGTTGGTCTCGGGGCCGAGCGCGGCGAACACCCGCGTCAGCACGGGAGCCGTCACCGCCGCGTTGCGCAGGACAGCGCCCAGCGCCGGAGCCGTGTGGGCGGCCGCGGTGGCG
>NZ_QAJB01000115.1:0-15883 GCF_003061325.1 Microbacterium sp. HMWF026 | reverse complement strand
GCGCCGAGACCGCACGCACCGGACGAGACCACACGCGTGTGTCGTCACGAGCGTGCGGTCTCGGCGAACGGGTGCGGTCTCGGCACCCGCCCGGGCCGACGGCCGACCCGGCGTCAGGCGGGGTCGCCGCCGAGCGGGCCGACCGCGGGGATGGGGCCGCCGTCGTCCGCACCGGTCCGGCGGGCGCGGGCGATCGCGTTGCCGAGGTGGTAGATCACCAGGGCGGCGACCGAGCCGAGCACGATCGCTCCGAGCTGGAAGTCGCCCCACTGCATCGTGAACCCGGCGATCGCCAGCACGAGGGCGACGGCGCCGGTGTACTGGTTGACCGGGCGCGAGAAGTCCACGCGGTTGTCGACCCAGATCTTGATGCCGATGATGCCGATCAGGCCGTACAGCGCGGTGGTCACACCGCCGAGCACCCCCGGCGGGATCGTGTTGAATACCGCGCCGACCTTGGGCGACAGGCTCAGCACGATCGCGGTCAAACCGGCGACCCAGTACACCGCCGTGGAGTACACGCGGGTCGCGGCCATGACGCCGATGTTCTCGCCGTAGGTGGTCGTGCCCGAGCCGCCGAAGGCTCCCGCGAGCGTCGTGGCGGCGCCGTCGGCGATCAGGGCGCGGCCCGTGGAGCGGTTGGCCGTGGCATCCGTCATCGCCGCGACACCGCGCACGTGCCCGACGTTCTCGGCCACAAGCACCAGGACGACGGGCAGGAACATCGCGATCACCGACCACGTGCCGGCCGACGCGAAGTCGGGGAAGCGGAACTCGGGCAGGCCCACCCACGGGGCCGCTTCGACCGCCGCGAAGTCGATGAGCGTCTCACCCGTCGACAGCTGGATGACGACGGTGGCGACGTAGCCGACGATGACGCCGAGGAAGATCGAGATCCGCCCCAGGAACCCGCGGAACAGCACGCTGAAGAGGATGACGGCGACGAGCGTGATCGTTCCCGGCAGCGGCTGCACCTGGAAGTTCGACCACGCCACCGGCGCGAGGTTGAAGCCGATCAGCGCGACGATCGCGCCCGCGACCACGGGCGGCATGACCTTGTCGACCCACCCGAGGCCGGCGAACTGCACGACGAAGCCGATCGCCATGAGCAGCACACCCACGGCGACGATGCCCGCCAGGGCGGAGCCGCCGGTCGCGTCCATCGTCGTGGCGGCGGTGATGGGCGCGATGAACGCGAACGACGACCCGAGGTAGCTGGGGAGGCGGTTGCGCGTCACGAGCAGGAAGAGCAGCGTGCCCACACCCGAGAACAGCAGCGTCGTCGACACCGGGAACCCGGTGAGCACCGGCACCAGGAACGTGGCGCCGAACATCGCGATGACGTGCTGCAGGCCGATCGCGATCGTCGCGCCCCAGTTGAGCCGTTCGCCCGGGGCGACGACCGCCCCCGGTGCGACGGTGCGCCCATCGCCGTGCATTTTCCAGCGGAACATGTGTCTCCTCGAGGGGATGGATGCCGAGACCGCACGCGTCTGCCGAGAGCGCAGGCCCTTGTCGTCAGAAACGTGCTGTCTCGGCGGGCGGGTGCGGTTTCGCCGTCAAATGGTTGAAGGGTCGTGCGGTCAGGCGGTGAGCAGGCGCAGCAGGGTCGCGTAGCGCTCGCGCGTGCGCTCGACGATCTCGGCGGGCAGCGCGGGCGGCTCGCCGGTCTTGTCCCAGTGCGCCGCGAGCCAGTCACGGACGATCTGCTTGTCGAAGCTCGCCATGCGCTCGGCGGGGGTGGTGCCGGTGCGCCAGGACTCGGCATCCCAGTATCGGGACGAGTCCGAGGTGAGCACCTCGTCGGCCAGCGTCAGCACGCCCTCGGCGTCGAAGCCGAACTCGAACTTCGTGTCGGCCAGGATCAGGCCGTGCGCCTCGGCGGTCGCGGCGGCGCGGCGGTAGATCTCGAGCGAGAGGTCTCGCAGCGCGGTGGCCGTCTCGGCGCCGACCAGTTCGACGGAGCGTTCGAAGGTGATGTTCTCGTCGTGCTCGCCCATGGGCGCCTTGAACGCCGGCGTGTAGAGCGGCTCCGGCAGGCGGTCGCCGTCGCTGAGCCCCGCGGGGAGCGGGATGCCGCACACCGTGCCCGACGCGCGGTATTCGGCCCACCCCGAACCGGTCAGATAGCCGCGCACGACGCACTCGATCGGCTGCATGTCGAGCGAGCGCACGAGCATCGCCCGCCCCTGCACGGCATCCGGGATCACCGAGATCGCGTCGTCCGAGGCGAGCACGTGGTCGGGCGCGAGGTGGTTGGGGATGCTCGGACCGCCGTCGGCTCCGGCGAGCTGATCGAACCACCACAGGCTCAGCGTGGTCAGCAGTTCGCCTTTGTCCGGGATGCCGGGGGCCAGCACGTGATCGAAGGCGCTGACGCGGTCGCTGGCCACCACGAGCAACCGCGCGGGGGTCGCGTCGTCGGCAGTGTCGGCGGGCACATAGAGGTCGCGAACCTTGCCGGAGTAGACGTGTCGCCAACCGGGGAGCTCGAGCGGGGGAGCGGAGGTCACCCGCTCATTATCGCGGGTGCGCGCGGGCGGCGCGGGCGCGGATTCTGTCACAGGCGTCTTCGCGGCGCCTGCCCCCGGGGCGCGCGCGGGGCCCTGGCTAGCCTGGAACGTATGACCGAGGCAGCCCCCGACACCGCGGCATCCATCGATCCCCACGCGGGGAGCCGCCACCAGACCATCCGCGGCTGGGTCTTCTGGCCCGCCGCTGCGATCGCGCTCGCGTTCATCGCTTTCGCGCTGTTCTTCCCCGCGGCGGCCGAGGCCACCTTCGACGCGGTGCAGACGACGATCGTGTCGACCTTCAACTGGTATTACGTGCTCATCGCGGCGTTCTTCGTCGTGTTCGCCCTGGCGATGGGCTTCAGCCGCTTCGGCAACATCAAGCTCGGCCAGGACGACGACGAGCCGGAGTTCTCGACGATCTCGTGGTTCTCGCTGCTGTTCGCCGCGGGAATGGGCATCGGCCTGGTGTTCTACGGGGTGAGCGAACCGCTCAGCCACTTCATCTCACCGCGTCCCGGAGTGACCGGCACGCCCGCCGAACTCGCGCAGCAGGCGATGTCGCAGACGTTCCTGCACTGGGGCGTGCACGCGTGGTCCATCTACGTCGTGCTGGGCCTCGCCCTCGCCTACGCCTTCCACCGCCGCAAGCGTCCCCGCACCATTCGCTGGGCGCTCGAGCCGATCCTCGGCGCCCGTCTCGTCCAGGGCGGCTGGGGCAACGCCGTCGACGTGGCGGCCCTCGTGGGCACGCTGTTCGGTGTGGCGACGTCGTTGGGGCTCGGCGTCATCCAGATCAGCGCCGGACTCGACTTCCTCGGCGTCGTGCCGCCGTCGATCATCAGCCAGGCGATCATCATCGGCATCATCACGGGCTTCGTGCTGTTCTCGCTGCTCTCGGGCGTGGGCAAGGGCATGAAGTGGCTGTCTAACATCAATCTCGTGCTCGCGGGGGTGTTGATGGTCTATCTGCTCTTCGCCGGTCCGACCGAGTTCCTGCTGCGCGACGTCGTGCAGTCCATCGGCAATTACATCCAGAGCTTCGTGGGGCTGTCGTTCACGGTCAGCGCCTACGCCGGCGACGACGGCGTGGCGTGGCAGGGCGCGTGGACGGCGTTCTACTGGGGCTGGTGGATCTCGTGGGCGCCCTTCGTGGGCATCTTCATCGCGCGCATCTCGCGCGGCCGGACGGTGCGCGAGTTCGTGGTCGGCGTGATCCTGGTGCCCACGCTCGTCGGCATCCTGTGGTTCACCGTCCTCGGTGGCACCGCGATCTACGGCGAGCTGACCGGGACGGCGTCCCTCGCCGGTCCCGACGGATCGGTCGACGTGTCGACGGCGCTGTTCCAGATGCTCGAGGGGGTGCCCGGCTCGGCGGTGCTGATCGTGGGCTTCCTGATCCTGATCGCCGTGTTCTTCGTCACCTCGGCCGACTCGGGCGCCCTGGTGATGAGCATGATCGCGACCGGCGGCGAAGAGGAACCGAAGAACTGGGTGCGCGTCTTCTTCGCCCTGGCCACCGCGATCATCGCTTTCGCCCTGCTGATCGCGGGCGGGCTCACCGCCCTGCAGACCGCGGCGATCAGCATCGCGCTGCCCTTCAGCCTGGTGCTGCTGGCCATCTGCTGGGCGACCGTCACCGCGTTCCGCCGTGAGATGAAGGCCTACGACAAGGCCGAGCGTGCGCAGCTGCGCGATGCGATCGGCGAGCACTACGGCCTCGAGGTCGAAGAGGCGAACCAGCGCGGCATCTTCGGCCTGCCGGCGCGGTGGCGGCAGCGTCGGTCGGTGCCGGCGGAGCCGACGGTCGCGTCCACTCCCGAGAAGGGCTGAGTCGCGGGTCAGACCGGGGCGGTCGCGCGCTTGAGGATCTCGTCGAGCGAGGCCGGTCGCAGGATCGCGTCGCTCGAGATGAGGGCGAGGCCGATGACCCCGGCCAGGGCGCCCAGGTCGGAGCGCGCGATCACCAGGTCGCGCGTCACCAGCGGTGTCGCGCGCTGGTAGACGCGTTCCCGGATGCCGGACATCAGCACCTCGTCGCACTCGGCGAGCTGGCCCGAGAGCGCGATGGCGCGCGGGTTGAGGATGCTGACGAGGTCGGCGATCGCGTCGCCGATCACGCGTCCGGCGCCGCGGACCCGACGCACGGCGTCGATGTCGCCCCTCTGCACCAGCTCGACGATGTCGCGGACGCCGTGAACCGTCAGCCCCGCCTGGCCGAGCTCGCGTTCGATCGCCCATCCGCCGGCGTAGGCCTCGACGCAGTCGAAGCTGCCGCATCGGCACTCGCGCGCGGGCGACTCCACGATCACCGCGCGCGTGTGACCGATGTCGCCCGCCGCACCCTTGTCGCCGCGGATGATCTGGCCGTTGAAGACCAGCCCGGCACCGATGCCCGTTCCGAGCTTGAGGGCGATGACGTTGTCGAGGCGGTGGTGCCGGGCCTCGGCGACCGCGCGGGCGTTGGCATCGTTCTCGACGATGACGGGCGCGGCGTAGGCCGGGGCGAACCACCCCGCGATGTCGAAGCGATCCCACCCGGTCATGATCGGAGGGTTCACGACGCGGTGCGCGGCGAACTCGACCGGTCCGGGGACGCCGATGGCGATGGCCCAGACGTCGGCGTCGGGGCGCAGTGATCGGAAGGCCTCGAGGATCGCGCCGAGGACGGGCTCCGGGCCCTCCCACACGTCGATGGCGACCTCGGTCTGCGCCAGGGGGGTTCCGCTCAGGTCGCAGGCCGCGGCGGTGAAGCCGGTCGCGCCGATGTCGGCGCACATGATCACGGCGCGGTCGGCGCGGAAGGCGAACCGGCTCGACGGGCGCCCGCCGGTGGACTCTCCGCCCTCGAGGGGTTGCAGCAGCCCCGCGGCGGTGAGCGCGGCGAGACGCTGGTTGATGGTCGATCGCGACAGTCCGGACAGCGTGATGACGTCGGTGCGACTGAGCGACCCGTGCTCGCGGAAGAGTCCGAGCACGTCGCTCTCGTGCGATCCCAGCTCCGTCATCGCGTCACCTCCTCGTCAGCGTGATCACATCGTAACGGAAACCTCAAAGATCCCCATCTTTTGTGTTGTGAGTAACCGAAAGGGGCGCTACATTGATGTTACCGGCACGCAGTGGTGCCCTGATTCGAAGGACAGAGATGTTCCGCACCAACGCTCAGAAGCGCCGCCTCATCTTCCTGGCCGCGCCTGCTGCGGCCCTCGCGATCTCCCTCGCGGGATGTTCGTCCCCCGCCGCCTCCACGGCCGGCGGCTCCGGCTCGTCGTCGATCGCCGCCGTGATCAAGGGACTCGACAACCCGTTCTTCCAGGCGATGCAGGACGGCATCACCGACACCGCCTCGACCGACGGCGTGAACGTCTCGGTTCAGGCGGCCGCCGACACGGCGGACACCACCGGTCAGGCCGACAAGCTGACGACCCTGGCCGGCCAGGACATGGGCTGCTTCATCATCAACCCCATCAGCGGTACGAACCTCGTCCAGGCGCTCGCGCCCATCGCCGCGAAGGGCACCCCGGTCGTCAACATCGACCAGCCCCTCGACGCCGACGCCGCCTCCGCCGCCGGCGTCACCCCCGCCACCTACATCGGCACCGACAACGAGGCGGCCGGCGGCAAGGCCGGCGAGTTCGTCGCGGGCAAGGTCGCCGCGGGCGCCAAGGTCGCCATCATCGGCGGCGTCGCGGGCAACGTCACCAGCGCGGCGCGCATCGACGGCTTCAAGGCCGCGGCGAGCGGCCTCGAGGTCGTCCAGGAGGAAGCCGCCGACTGGAAGCGCGAGCTCGCCCTGACCAAGGCCACCGACATCATCGCCGCCAACCCCGACATCGCGGCGTTCTTCGCGGCCAACGACGACATGGGTCTCGGCATCGTCAAGGCCGTCGAGAACGCCGGCAAGACGGGTCAGATCGTCGTCGTCAGCGTCGACGGCAACAAGGACGCCCTCGAGTCGGTCGCCGCGGGCGGCCTGTCCGCGACCGTCGCGCAGTACCCGTTCGCGATCGGACAGCTGGGCGTGCAGGCGTGCGAGGTCGCCGTCAAGGGCGGCACGCTCCCCTCCAACGTGGAGTCCCCGACCGCCCTGGTCACCGAGCAGAACGCCTCGGACGCCATCGCGAAGTTCCCGCAGCCGTTCGAGGAGTTCACCAACCCCCTCGCCGACCTGCTCGGCTGACACCGGCCGACACGCCGGGGCGGAGCGCGCTCCGCCCCGGCTCCCCTTCCCCTTCTTCGAGAAAGTCCGCTCCGTCATGACAACTCCGTTGAGAACGACGACGCTCGACGTTCCCCCCTCCCGCTTCGCGGCGCTGGGACGGGACGCGCGCAGTCTCAGCTTCTGGGCAGAGAACGCCGCCCCCGTCGGGCTCGTCCTCCTCGTGATCGTCTTCGCGATCCTGAGCCCCTCCTTCCTCACCCTCGGCAACATCCAGGCCATGCTCATCGCCTCGGCGATCCTGGTGATCCTGGCGGTCGCACAGGCCTTCGTCATCACCACGGGGGGCATCGACCTGTCGATCTCGGCCACCATGACGCTCGGCGCGGTCGGCTTCGGCCTCGCGTGGCAGGCCGGTCTGGGCTTCTGGCTGTCGGCCGTCATCGCGATCGTCGTGTCCGGCCTCGTCGGTGTGGCCAATGGTCTGCTCATCGCCACCGGCAAGGTCACCGACTTCATCGCCACCCTCGGAACGCTCTCGGTCGCGACGGGCCTGGCGCTCATCCTCACCCAGGGCAAGCCGATCTCGTTCACCAGCCCCGAGCTGCTGCGCCTCACCGCCGGCTCGATCGGCATCTTCGGCTTCCCGTTCCTCATCGCGGTCGTGATCGCCGTCGTCTTCGGCGTCGTGATGTTCCGCACCCGGTTCGGGCTGCACGTGCAGGCCATCGGCGGCAGCGAAGAGGCGGCCGTCGCCAACGGCATCAACGCGGCGCACGTGCGGATCGCGGTGTACGTGCTCGCGGCGATGCTCGCGGGCTTGGCATCCATCCTCCTCGTCGCCCGCATCGGTGCCGCCGAACCCGCCATCAACACGCAGTACCTGCTCAACTCGATCGCCGCCGTCGTCCTGGGCGGTGTCGCCCTCACCGGCGGCCGCGGAAAGATCGTCGGCCCCGTCCTGGGTGCGCTGCTGCTCACCGCCCTCAGCAACGGACTGACGCTCGTCGGAGTGTCGCAGTTCTACCAGCCGCTCGCCGTCGGTCTCGTCGTCGTACTCGCCGCCCTTCTCACGAGGTTCCAGAAGAAATGACCACTGACATCCCGGGCGGAAACGACATCGTCCTCTCCGCCGAGAACATCACCAAGTCCTTCGGTGGCGTCCACGCCCTGCGCGGCGCCTCGATGACCATGCGGCGCGGCGAGGTCACGGCCCTCATCGGCGACAACGGCGCCGGCAAGTCGACGCTCGTGCGGTGCCTCTCCGGCATCCATCGCCCCGACTCCGGCACCATCACGCTCGACGGCCGCGACGTCCACCTCGACACCCCGCTCGCCGCGCGCGAGCACGGAATCGAGACCGTGCAGCAGAACCTGGCCCTGGTCGAGGATCTGACCGTCTGGCAGAACTTCTTCCTCGGGCGCGAGAAGACGACGGGTTTCGGCCCCTTCCGCTTCCTCGACCGCAAGGCCATGCGCGCCACCGCGCAGGAACTCGTCTCGGACCTCGCGGTCAACGTGCCGCCGGTCACCAGTCGGGTGCGACGCCTGTCGGGCGGGCAGCGCCAGGCCGTGTCGATCGCGCGTGCGGCCGGCTGGGGAGGGTCCATCGTCATCATGGACGAGCCCACCGCCGCCCTGGGCGTGCAGGAGACCGCGCGCGTGGAGGGCATCATCCGCAAGCTCAAGGAACAGGGCGTCGCGGTGCTGCTCATCAGCCACAACTTCGACCAGGTGCTGCGCCTGTCGGATCACGTGTGGGTCATGCGCGGTGGTCTGGCCGTCGCCGAACGCCGTGCCGCCGAAACCGACGGCGACGAGCTCGTCGCGCTCATCACCGGCGCCAAGGCCGCCTGAGACGATGACGCAGCTCTTCGGCATCCATGCGGGTGTGTGGGGGTTCGATTGGAGCCCCGTCGCGGCCGACCGTGCGATCGGTGCGGCGGCCGCCGCGGGGTACGACCTCATCGAGATCCCGGCGATCGACCGCGAGGTGCTCGATGCGGGGGACACGGTGCGGGCCCTCTCGCGGCACGGCATCGACGCCTCGGTGTCGCTCGCGCTGTCGTTCTCGGATGACATCTCGGATGCCGACCCCGCCCGGCGCGCCCGTGGAGAGCACCGCCTGACCGAGGCGATGCACTTCGCCGCCGACATCGGCGCGACGTTCGTCGGCGGGGTGGTGTTCTCGGCGATGGGCCGCTACGACCGCCTTCCCACCACCGAGGCGCGCGAGCGCTCGCTCGACGTGCTGCGGCGGGTCGCCGCGGTCGGCGCGCGGGCGGGCGTGACCCTCGGGGTCGAGTACGTCAACCGCTACGAGTCGAACCTGCTGAACACGGCCGCCCAGACGGCGCGGTTCGTCGACGACATGGGTGCGCCGAACGTCGTGGTCCACCTCGACACGTTCCACGCGGCGATGGAAGAGCAGAGCCTGTCGGCGGCCGTGGAAACGGCCGGACGGCGCCTCGGCTACCTGCACGCCAGCGAGAGCCACCGCGGCCGGCTCGGCACCGGAACCATCGACTGGACCGCGCTCCTCGCCGCCCTGGCGGCGGTCGGGTTCGCGGGCCCGATCACGGTCGAGTCCTTCTCGCCCGTCGTCATCGGCGAGACCTCCGCCATCGACATCGGCCTGTGGCATCCGCTCTGGTCCGACCCCGACGAACTCGCCGCCTCGTCGCTCGCCTTCCTCAAGGCGCGGCTGGCCGAGACCGTCGCCTCCTGATCCTCCCCGTTCGACCTTTCACGAAAGAACTCACCTCATGGTCACCAACTCCCTCGGCGTCCACGCCCTCGTCTTCGCGGGCGGTACGACGCCCGACGACATGAGCGTCATCATCGACCAGACCCGCGCGGCTGGGTACGACATCCTCGAGCTCTCGCTCCACGACGCGACCAGCCTCGACGTCGCCGACGCGCGCGCCAAGCTCGAGGCCGCCGGTCTGGGCATCGTGTGCTCTCGCGGCCTCGCCTTCGCCGCCGACGTGTCCAGCGACGACCCGCAGGTCGTCGAGCGCGGGGCGAAGCTGCTCCACGACTCGCTGCAGATCACCCACGACCTCGGCGGCACGCACTTCACGGGCGCCCTGTACAGCGCGCTCGGCAAGTACGGACACCAGTTGAGCGCCGCCGGCCGGGCCAACGTCGTCGCGACCCTGAAGGACCTCGCCGTCGAGGCGCAGGGCAAGGGCATGACGCTCGGGCTCGAGATCTGCAACCGCTACGAGACGAACGTTATCAACACCGCCGCCGACGCGCTGCGCCTGGCCGACGACATCGGCCACGACAACGTCCTGATCCACCTCGACACGTATCACATGAACATCGAGGAGGACGATCTGGTCCGCCCCGTGCACCTGGTGGGAGACCGTTTGGGCTACGTGCACATCGGCGAGAACCACCGCGGCTACCTGGGCTCGGGGCACCTCGACTTCACCGCGTTCTTCCACGCTCTCGCCGACATCGACTACTCCGGTCCGATCACGTTCGAGTCGTTCTCGTCGGCGGTCGTCTCGCCGACCCTGTCGAACGACCTCGCCATCTGGCGCAACCTGTGGAACGACGGTCCGGCCCTCGCGCGGCACGCCCTCGCGTTCATGTCGATGCAGATCGAAGCGGGTCATGGCGCCTGAGGGGCCTCCCTCGTCCGCCGTCGCCGAACTGGTCGACCGCGTCGAGCAGGCTGCGAGCGCCGCGGGCGGCCGCTACCTGCTCGGCATCGCGGGCAGCCCCGGCGGCGGCAAGACGACCCTGGCCGCCGCGATCGTGGCGGAACTGAACGAGCGCCGCGGCGGTGGGGCCGCGGCGCTTCCGATGGACGGGTTCCATCTGGCGAACGCGTCGCTCGACCGGCTCGGCCGACGCGAACGCAAGGGGGCGCTCGACACCTTCGACGGGTGGGGCTTCCTCGCCCTGCTCGACAGGGTGCGGCGCGAGACGGACCACACCGTGTACGCGCCGAGCTTCCGGCGCGAGGTCGACGAGGGTGTGGCGGGCGAGATCGCGATCGAGCCGTCGGCGCGCATCGTCGTGGTCGAGGGCAACTATCTGCTCGTCGGCGACGAGCCGTGGGCGGGCGTGCGCGGGGCGCTGGACGAGGTGTGGTTCTGCGACACACCGGCCGAGGCGCGCGAGACGCGACTCGTCGAACGACACCTGCGGGGAGGGCGATCCCCGCAGGCGGCTCTCGCCTGGGCGCGCGAGGTCGACGGTGTCAACGCGGTCCTGATCGAGGCCACCCGCGAGCGTGCCGATCTGATCGTGTCCGGCGCGACCGGTCGGGTGCTCATCGCCGACTGACCTCTGATGCGAATGCCCCGTGCCCTCCGGCACGGGGCATTCGTCGTTTTCGCAGTCGTGATTCGCGTTCCCGCAAGTCCCCCCTGGCGGGCGCGGACTGGTCGTTGACTTCTGCCGGGCGCTCGATCCGTTCGACGGGTTCGCACCGCGCCGCGCAAACGCGTATAGTCCACATGGACTATTCGACATGGACCATGAAGGAGGGGTGGATGCCGGAACACAGCCGTCTCACCCCGGTCGCCGTCATGATCCTCGCGACTCTGCGCGAGGGCGACATGCACACCTACGAGCTCGTGCGCCTGCTGCGCGAGCGCAAGGACGACCGCCTCGTGCCCCTGCAGAAGGGCACGATGTACCACACCGTCGCGCGCCTCGAACGCGACGGACTTCTCGCCGAGGTCGGCGTCGACCGCCACGGCAACCGTCCCGAACGCACCACCTACACCCTGCTCGACGCCGGCCGCCAGGCGGTCGAGGAGTGGGTGCGCACCGAACTGCCGCAGATCGAGCGGGCGGCGGACTTCCGCGTCGCGCTCGCCGAGGCGCACAACCTCGAGCGCGACGAAGTGGTCGCCCTGCTCGACCGACGCCGTGCCCTGCTCGTCGCCTCGGCGCACGAGCACCGCACCGGTCTGGACGGGGCCGCTCACCGCGGCGTCCCCGATCAGTTCATGGTCGAGGTGCAGCGCCAAGCCGCACTTCTCGACGCCGAACTCGCGTGGCAGGACGCCCTGCGCGCGCGCCTCGTCGACGGCTCCCTCGCCTGGGGTTCCGACGAGATCCCCGAACATCTCACGAAGAACAGCGTCTCGAAGGAGACCACACCATGACCGATTCCCGCGCCGCGTCCGCGGCATCCCCCTCGACGGGGTCCTTCAAGACCCCCGCCAAGAGTCCGTGGCCCGCCCTGTGGGCGCTGGTCATCGGGTTCTTCATGATCCTGGTCGACACCACGATCGTCTCGGTGGCGAACCCCGCGATCAAGGCCGCGCTCGACCCGAACACGAACAACCTCGACAACGTCGTGTGGGTCACCAGCGCCTACCTGCTCACCTACGCCGTGCCGCTGCTGATCACCGGTCGCCTCGGCGACCGCTTCGGCCCCAAGAACATCTACCTGACGGGCCTGGCGGTGTTCACCATCGCGTCTCTCGCGTGCGGTCTCGCCCCCAGCCTCGAGGTGCTCATCGCCGCCCGCGCCGTCCAGGGCCTGGGCGCGGCGCTCATGACCCCGCAGACGATGGCCGTCATCACCCGCACCTTCCCGCCGCAGAACCGCGGCGCGGCCATGGGCCTCTGGGGTGCCACGGCCGGTGTCGCCACCCTCGTCGGCCCTCTCGCGGGCGGCCTGCTCGTCGACGGCCTCGGGTGGGAGTGGATCTTCTTCATCAACATCCCCGTCGGTGTCATCGGCTTCATCGCCGCGGTCATCCTGGTGCCGCAGCTGCCGCGCACGGCGCACAAGTTCGACATCCTCGGCGTCGTCCTCAGCGCGGTGGGTCTGTTCCTCATCGTCTTCGGTCTGCAAGAGGGCGAGCACTTCTCGTGGGCCGCGTGGATCTGGGCGATGGTGATCGCCGGTGTCGTCGTGATGGGCGTCTTCATCTGGACGCAGGGACGAAGCACGGGCGAACCCCTGGTCCCTCTCGCCTTGTTCAAGGACCGCAACTTCTCGGTCGCGAACTTCGCGATCGCGGCCGTCGGGTTCACCGTGACGAGCATGGCCCTGCCGCAGATGTTCTACCTGCAGCTCGCCCGCGGCCTCACGCCCACCGAGTCGGCGCTGCTGCTCGTTCCGCTGGCGATCCTCTCGGGCGTGCTCGCTCCCTTCGCGGGCAAGCTGCTCGACCGCACCGACCCGCGGTTCCTCCTCGTGCCGGGACTGCTGCTGGTCGGCGGATCGCTGGGCATCTACGTGGCGCTCATCCTGAACGACGCCCCCATCTGGATGTTCCTCATCCCCTCGGCCCTCATGGGTGTCGGAAACGCGGGCATGTGGGGCCCTCTCGCCACCACCGCCACGCGCAACCTCCCGCCGCGTCAGGCGGGCGCCGGCGCGGGCATCTACAACACGACCCGCACCGTCGGATCGGTCATCGGTTCGGCATCCATCGCCGCGTTCATGCAGGCGCGTCTCGAGGCGAACCTGCCGGGGGCTGCGGATGCCGGTGCCAGCTTCGGTTCGGGAACGCTGCCGCCGCAGGTGCTCGGCGGGTTCTCGCAGGCCATGGGGCAGTCGCTGCTTCTGCCGATCGTCGTGATCGGTGTCGGACTCATCGTGGTGCTGTTCATGAAGCGCCCCTCGATGATCCGTCCGCACGGCGCGCCCCGCGACGAGGGCCCGGCGCAGCAGACCGCGCAGGCCGCTCCCGCCGCCGCGGGGGAGTAAGCAGGATCACGGATGCCGTCACCCCGAGCGGGTGGCGGCATCCGTCGTTCGTATCGGCGGCGGGGACGGCTGTCATACCCGCCGCTCGCACCGGAGCGATCCCACGGGGCGCGCGCCGCGCGTCTCACGCGTCTGCGCTTCGAGCACGTCGAAGCCGGCGGCATCCAGCTCTCGCGTCAGCTCGGCGACGGGCCATCGCCACGCGCGCGTGACGGCGTGGTCGAAGGGCTCGGGGGCTGCGCCGACGAAGAAGCCGAGCAGCAGCTCGCCGCCGGGGCGCAGGGCACGCGCACACTCGCGGAGGGCCACGCCGATCCGGTCGGGGGAGTGATGGATGGTCGAGAACCACGCCAGCACTCCGCCGAGTGAAGCGCCCGCGTCGGGCAGCTCGTCGATGCTCGCCACCTCGAATCGGATGCCGGGGTGCGTCGCTCGCGCGTGCTCCACGAATCGCGGCGCCAGGTCGATCCCGCGGACGTCGAGCCCGCGACCTGCGAGATGCGCCGTCCACTGGCCGGGCCCGCACCCGGCGTCGAGCACGGGGCCGCTCACCTCGTCCGCCCACGCGTCGACGATCGCCCGGTCGACGGGGTGCACGGCATCCATCGTGCCGAGGGCGTCGATGTACTCCCGTGCCCGCGCCTCGTACGCGGCGGTCGTCGAGGTCACGGTCGGGCTCTCGCGCCTCAGGCCTGTGCGACCTTCGCCGCGATGTCGGTGCGGTACTGACCGCCCTCGAGGCCGATGCGCTCGAGACCGGCGTAGGCCGCCTCGCGCGCTTCGGCGAAGGTCGTGCCGGTGGCGACGACGCTGAGCACGCGGCCCCCGGTCGCGACCAGATCGCCGTCGCGCAGCGCCGTCGCGGCATGGGCGACGTGCACACCGTCGACCTCTTCGGCCTCGTCGATGCCGGTGAGCACGCGTCCGGTGAGCGGGGCTTCGGGATAGCCCTGGCTCGCGAGCACCACGGTGACCGCGGTGGCCTCGGCGAAGGCGGGCCGCGGCTGATCCTCGAGCGTGCCCGACGCCGCGGCCAGCAGCAGCGTCGACAGCGGGTCGATGAGACGCGGCAGCACGACCTGGGTCTCGGGGTCGCCGAAGCGCGCGTTGAACTCGATGACCTTCACGCCCTGCTCGGTCAGGATGAGTCCCGCGTAGAGCAGCCCGATGAAGGGAGTGCCCTCGGCATCCATCTGCCGGATCACGGGCTCGGCGATCTCGCGCGTGACGAGGTCGACGAACGCCTCTTCATCGCCGAAGCGCTCGCTCAGCCACGGCAGCGGCGAGTACGCGCCCATGCCGCCGGTGTTGGGGCCCTCATCGCCGTCGCGCAGGCGCTTGAAGTCCTGCGCGGGGCTCAGGGGGGCGACGTGGTCGCCGTCGCTCAGGAAGAACAGCGACACCTCGGGGCCCGACAGGAACTCCTCGATCAGCACCGCACCGGTGGGCAGGTAGGTGTCGGCGTGGGCCAGGGCGGCGTCGCGATCGCTCGTGACGATCACGCCCTTGCCCGCGGCCAGCCCGTCGGCCTTGACGACGTAGGGCGCACCGAACTCGTCGAGCGCTGCGGCGACCGTGGCCGCGTCGTGAGCGCGCACGGAACGCCCGGTGGGGACGCCCGCGGCATCCATGATCCGCTTCGCGTACGTCTTCGAGCCCTCGAGCTGGGCCGCGGCCTTGCCGGGACCGAACACCGGGATGCCGTGCGCCCGCAGCGGATCGGCCACGCCGGCGACCAGCGGCGCCTCGGGGCCGACCACGACCAGGTCGATCGCCTCGTCCTTGGCGAAGGTCAGCACGGCGACCGGGTCGAGCGGATCGAGGTCGACGAGGTGCGCCTCGCGCGCGATCCCGGCGTTGCCGGGGGCGGCGAAGATCGCGTGCGACGCCTCTTCGGAGCGCAGCGCGAGGATGATGGCGTGCTCGCGCGCGCCCGAACCGAGGACCAGGATTCTCACGCGGTCAGCCTATCGAGCGGCGGGTCCGGGCTCGGGCGACGCGGTGTCGGCTGCGGGCACGCCTTCGGCGCCGGGAGCGCGTGCGTAACCTCCGCGATGTGCGCATCCTCCGTCGAATCGGGCGCCGGCGAGCTGAAGTCGTGCACATCGCGGAGGATCTGCACGCGCCCCGGGCCCTCCCCGCCGCCAGTAGCGTGGATGCCATGCCCCCTCGCCGCATCGAGACCGGAGACGGTCGCGCCGCCCTCGCCGCCGTCGCCGCGGGTGACGCCCCCCGCCCGGCTCTGGCCACGGCCGTGCGCTACCTGCTGCAGCTGCTTGCCGAGAAGGCCCCGGGCAACTCGGTCGAGATGCGCGTGCCCCCCTTCGGCGCCGTGCAGGTGATCGAGGGCCCCCGTCACACGCGCGGCACCCCGCCCAACGTGGTCGAGACCGACGCCGCGACCTGGATCGCCGTCGCCACGGGTGAGGAGGTGTGGGCGGATGCCGTCACCTCGGGCCGCATCGTGGCATCCGGGGTGCGCGCCGATCTGAGCGCGCTCCTGCCCCTGCGCCCCTGACC